>NZ_JAEQCB010000005.1:0-54440 GCF_020738785.1 Microcoleus sp. PH2017_05_CCC_O_A
GTCGTCACCTGATCGCGAGGTACATCGATCATGTCCTCCACCCCGTCCATCGGGAAAGCAATCCGAGCTCGATCGCTAATGCAAGTCAGAGCCTTAGAAATACTCAACACCAGAGGCAAACGGATGGTGAATACTGTGCCTTTGCCGATCGTCGAATCAATCCCCACAGTCCCCCGAATTTCGTGCAAGGAGGTCTCCACGACGTTCATACCGACCCCCCGGCCGGCGTACTCCGTCGCCTGTTCCTGAGTGCTGAAACCGGGCATAAACAGCAAATTGTAAACTTCCGAGCGAGACATCCTCTGAGCCTGAGCCGCCGTCAACAAATTCTGCTTGATCGCCTTCGCCTTCACCTTTTGCGGGTCAATTCCCGCCCCATCATCAGAAACCGAAACCACCGTTTGATTCCCTTGGTGGAAAGCCCGAATCGTAATCCTGCCCATCGCAGGCTTCCCGGCTGCCAAACGCACCTCCGGCGCTTCGATTCCGTGGGTAATCGCATTGTTCACCAAGTGAGTCATCGGGTCATAAAGTTGATCCACAATCATCTTGTCGATCAAAATATCCTTACCCTCAACCTGCAACTGAGCCTGCTTCCCGCACTTAATCCCAATTTCCCGCACCGCCCGGAACAGCCTGTCCGTCGTCTCCGCAAACGGCTTCATCCGGGCGCGAGTCAAACCTTCTTGCAGTTGAGTCGTGACTTGGCGCAATTGGCGAGTCACCTGATCCGCCTCATCCACCAAAAACTCAATGTCCGCCGCCGACTCCCGCACCCGCACGATCAGCTCGATAATCTCCTGAGCCAAACTGTGGAAAGGAGTAAACCTGTCCATTTCCTCTGGTCTCCAAGCGCTTTCGCGTTGGTGGGACGACTCTTCGGTGCGCCATGCCGATCGATGTCCCTGGCGGTTTGCCAGCAAAGCAATCTCCAAAAGACTCCGCTCGTAGAAATCCTGAGTCCGTTGGCTGACATCGCTCAGCAGCGTCACTTGGTGCAGCAAATTGTCCAAAAACTGCCGCATCCGTTCTTGGTCTTGCTCCAAACTGTTGCGGTTGACTACCAGTTCCCCCATCAAGTTGCTGAGGTTGTCCAGTTGCTTGACCGGTACGCGCATGGTTTGGTCGCCGAACCCGCCCGCGCGGGCATTCCGCCTGGGTCTGTTATTGACCGACGACTGTCCGATATTGGTTTCGCTTTGACGGCCGCTGTCCTTTGGATCTTCCAGCAGTTTTTCTAAGTCGCCAAATTCGTCGTCGCTCTCCGCAGCAGGAGCGGGTGGTGCTTTGCGGGCAGTTTTCGCCGGTGCTGGAATTTCCGGCATAGTTGCGCTCTCGCTCAGCAGATCTTCAAGATCGGAGAAAACTTCCGTCGTTACCGGACTCGGATTTGCACCCCCAGAGGCTGCCATTGCGACCCCAGCACCGCCTGCGATTAACAGCGCTTCTAAATCGTCAAAATTGCCTTCGGAATCCTCAGTACCTGATTGAATGTCGCTAAAAAAGTCCGCCAGCGACTCATCTTCCAACTGTGCTGCATCGGCTTCGCTCAATTCTTCTTCTTCGTCGCCAAAGCCCGTCAGTTCCGAAGTCACCAGAGGCCCAGCATCTAGCGAATCCAACAAATCATCAAAAGCATCCAACTCTTCGGTGTTGAGAGTCGCCCCGGTTTCCAGAGCTGCTAGCAAATCAGCATCGCCCTCAAACATATCATCGAGAGATTCTGACGACATCACCTCTAAATCGCCAGCCGCAAAATCCGTTTCCAGCGCGCCAAACAAATCATCTTCCTCCTCGTCGGATTCACTTGCCGCATCTGTTTGGGCTCGATCGAACAAACTCTCAGGAACTTCGGCCGACAACTCCTGCAAATCAAAACCAGCTTCGGCATCCACCGACGGTGGAGGCGCTTCGCCAAACATATCCTCCAACAAATCGAAAGTACCCTCATCAGACTCGACACTGGCAATTTCCGCATCAGGACGATCGGACAATAGCCCCAATTCAGCCGCTGCCAAATCTGTCAAGCCTGCCTCCGAAACAGTAGCCTCCGAGTCCGAGAACAAACTCGCCAAGTCCCCCTCATCCGCTGCCGTACCAGCACTGGGCAATTGAGAATCTCCATTTAAATTCAACCAATCCCCATCGACTTCTGGCGAAGCTTCCCCGTCATACTCAGTACCCGTAGGTACAGAACCGAACAGATCTGCCAAATTCGCCGCTTCTTGGGAATGAACCGCCTGCCGATCGCGCCCAGTCTCCTCATCCTCAGAAATCGAGTCCGACGTAATCTCCCCAAACAGCGCATCTAAATCGGTATCCTCCAGATCCAGGTTGGTCGATTGCACAGACTCGTCTTCCAGGCCAAAAGCATCTTCTAGCCAATCTCCATCCGCAGAAATATCTAAATCAGAATCAGAATCAGAATTTGATGTCATATTAAAAACGCTGCCACTTTCCTCATTTGGTGTGCTGCCAGTAGCTAAAGATCGATCGCCCCTGCTCTCCCCAGCTTCACCTTCAGAAGAAAGGAAATCAGAAGTAATGCTCAACAGCTCGCTGAAATCCGAGTCTTCCTCCACCCCAGAGAGCAACTCGAAATCATCTATTTCGGCTACAGTCGGTTTTTCTGCATCCCCTGAATCATTGCCACCACCTGCTAGTAGATCCGAAAATTCTGCGTCGAAAGCATCCGGGTTGAGAGCATACTCCTCGGAAACTGCCGGCACAGTCGCTTCCTCAGATGAGCCTAAATCGCCGAACAAGTTATCCAAATCAGCATCTGCCGTCACAACAGAAGTTTGGGCCGCCACTTCGTCCAAAAGCGTACCGAGAGCATCTTCATCAGCTTGCCTCCTGGTAATGCCGACCCTGCCCTCTCCCCGATCCAAACCCTGCCTGTTTGTTTCAAGCTGTTTGCGAGTTGGCGGCTGCTTTAAACCCGCATTTTCGCGATCGGCTGCCACCGCCGAACCATCAGCCTCACCTCCAAACAGCAAATCGTCCCCAAACAAACTCGTGAGATCCTCTAAAGGAGTCCTCGCATTCGTTTCCGAATTTTCCTCACCGTATTCGTCAAACAACAAATCAGTAAAATCGCCGGAATTGTCATCATCATCTAATTCCATGATTCCCCCCGTCGGCATCCTAGAAGCAGATTGTACGTAGTCCAGATCATCTTCTTCTTCCCAAGCGCCGTCGAGATCTGGAGATTCGCCTTCAAACAAGTCTGCTAAAGTGTTGAGTTCGGCCGCCCCCACTTCCGGGCCCGTGCGCGTCGAGATTCTAAAAGAACCTGTCTCTACATCTGATTCTCCGAACCCTGGGGAATTGTCCAACGGCGATAGACCTCCGGCGTAATCGTCACTTTCGTCGCCGTCGAGTTGCTCGAACAGCTCGTCTATGCTCAGCCCAGAAATTGTTGGCAGCAACTTGTTCGATCCATCCGGGGAATCGCCGCCCAAAGCCAGATCCCAGGCCGCATCTTCAACAGAGACCGCATTTGAACCCAACGTACCCGGTTGAGCGAATGCCAGCAAGTCTTCAAAATCTGTTTCCGGAACCACAACCGTCGGCACCAGCGCCAGAAGTTTGGCGCTGGGTGCGATCGACCCAGATTGACCCAAAAGTACCTGTTCTTGGGCTTGTTTGATGTCTTTGATGACCGTTGGGGCTAAGGTGCGGTAGGTATTTTCTGAGTTGGCGATCGCCTTTTCTACCACAGCGATCAATTCTATCCACTCGGGCAGTTCAAATTCCTCCCCCGCCATTTTCAAGTTCCGACAAATATTCCTAAGTTGTCGCCTGCTGTCAGAACCCTCAGGCTGTTTGAACTCTTGCAGCATTTCCCGCATCCTCGCCGGCACATCCGAGTCAAATACCAGATGCAGCGCGGTTTCTTCCGTTTCTGTGAGATCGGATGCGTAAGCTGAATCCGAGTCCGCAAAACTCATCGATGAGTTAAACGTCCCGGCTCCCATTCGGGCCATAACTGTTTGTGGTATTGGCAGCGGGCTGCTTTCGTCTGAATCGTTAGCGCAGTGTCCGACGAGTCCCCCCAAGTGCCCGTTGAGTTCTTCAAATACAGGTTCTAATTCTCGAACCATCTGCTCTCCCAATTCCTCTGTCAGCCCAAAAGGCCCCGACAGTTGCTCTAACAGCCCTTGTAACGTGTCAAAAATTCGCAAAAACAGCGACTCTAGCTGTTGGTCTACTTTAACGCTGCACTCTTTTAAAATTTTAAAACTATCTTCTAGTCGGTGAGATGTTTGCTGAATGCTAGTCAGGCCAAGCATTGCGGCTCCTCCTTTGACAGAGTGAGCAGCCCTAAATACTTCGTTAACCAGTTCTGGGTCTTCGATCGTCGCTTGCAGGTTCAGCAACCCTTGCTCGATCGTATTGAGGTGGTCTTTTGCCTCCTCAATAAAGTAGCCCATGATCCTCTGTTGTTGCTCCGGCAGCATAGTTTTATTCCTGATTTTAAGCGTTATTGTATTTTGTCTATTTTAGGAGTCTTAGAGAATGTCTTTGTAAATCTGTCCCCTTGACAAGAGAATAATCTGACTGCGAGATATGGCAAATGTCCTGGCTATTTCTCTTTTCGATATCCCCTCACCTAAAAGATAGCGAATCTGCTGCACCTGTTCGGGTTTTAGCTTGCGGTTAGGATTTATATTGCCGGGAACGAAAGGAAAGCGGTTTTTTTCTATAGAATCGCGGGAGTTATCGGCGGGAGTTCCTTCCCACAAATGATCGGGGTTGACACAACCGCGATCGTCGCAACTGTGACAGGCAAAATAACCCGGTTTGATCGATCGTCCCAGTTTGTTTTCCAGTACCAGTCTGTGAGCGTAGAAACTTTTAGTTTTGCCATTAATTTTAGTACCCTTAATGGCGTAACCATCACTTCTTTTAGCCAGGATACAAATCATGCAGCCATTTGGCTGTATTTCGGCCCGAATGCCGGGAATTACTTCTATGCCTCGCGGTACTTTTTGAGGTTTAGGAGCAGATGTGCTTCCTACATCTTTAACCCGTCCTTTTCTAAACCTATCTTGAGAATTTTCCAGCCTAGAACCTTCCCATAAATGGTTGGGATTAATGCAGTTACGGACATCGCAAGTATGACAAGAAAAGTATTCTGATCTAATCGGACGACCTAAGATATTTTCTAATACTAAACGGTGAACTGTAAACGTTTTCCATTCACCGTCAATCTTAAGTCTTTTGTTGGCATAGCCCCTGCTAGACTTGGTTAAAGTAGAGATAATACAGCCATTCGGCTGAATTTCACCAAAAATACCAGGAATTACCTCTACTATGTTATCGTTCATCTGTACAACTCCTAGTTTATTTAGGTGCTGGATTGGCATCCCCGCAATCGTTTCAAGACTGCGAGGTTGCTTTTTGTTTGCCATCATTGCCACACTAAGGTGCTTGTAAATCAGGAAGTAAAAAAAGCATTAAACAATCAATTATTGTCTTTCTGCTGTTTCTACTCGGAACCTTTCCACCGATGTCAAAAGGTCGCGAGCAACGCCTACCAAATTTTGCAAAGCACCGGAAACTCGCTGCGCTTCTTGGGACGTTTCCTGAGCAGTTAACTCGACAGCTTGCATCACAGCGGCCACCGAACGAGCTGTTTCGTTCTGCTCCACAGTGTCCGCCGTAATCGATCGCACTAACACGTCAATGCGATTGGTAACTTGAATGATATCTTCAAGCGATCGCTTCGCCTGTTCTGCCAATCTTGTCCCCTCAATCACCTGCTGCGTACCTTCTTCCATCGCCGTCATTACCGCGCCGGTTTCACTTTGAATTTGCATCACGATCTGCTCAATTTCTTTCAAAGACTTCGCCGATCGATCTGCCAACTGCCGCACCTCATCCGCCACGATCGCAAAACCCCTACCCGATTCCCCAGCTCTCGCCGCCTCAATACTAGCGTTGAGAGCCAACAAATTCGTCCGAGAGGCGATCGCCGCAATCAAACCCACAATCTTAGAAATTTCTTGAGAAGCTTCCGCCAACCGCTTGACTTTTCTCGTGGTTTCTGCTACCGTTTCTCGAATTTCCAAAATCCCGGCCACCGTCCGCTCCACAGCCTCGCCCCCTTTCAGAGCCGTTGCCGCCGCGCCCCGGGCCACTTCTTCCGCCTCTCTAGCACTCTCTGCGACCCGCTGAATCGCATCGGTGAGGACTTGCACCGAATTCAGCGTCGCCGCCAGTTCCTCAGCCTGCCGCAGCGCATCAGAAGACAAATCGCCCGCAAACTTGGCACTATCCGTAGCGCCTTTGCTAACCTCCCGAGCCGCCTGCTTCACCTGATGGACGATTTCGCGGAGGTTTTGAATTGTCAAGTTAAACGAGTCAGCAACAGCGCCCAAAACGTCTGCCGTCACTTCCGCCGTCACCGTCAAGTCACCCCGAGCCGCTCCTTCCACGTCATCTAGCAAGCGAATCACTTGGCGCTGCAAGTCTTCTTTTGCCTGTTCCTGTTCGTCAGACTTGCGTCTGGTATCGCTAATCGTAGTTTGGATCACCTTCGCCATGTGGTTGAATTTAGCAGCCATTTTGCCAAATTCATCTTCCGAGTAAATCGTTGCCCGAGCGTCCAAAGTTCCTTGAGATACCGCATCGAACTGAGCTTGCAAATTGTCCGAGGACTTGCGTACCTGCTTGGCGATCAACTGGCCGATACCCCAAGAAGTCAAAAAGCTCGTAAAGCCTGCGGCAGCCGTCATTACCCAGCCTGTTTGGCGCAGGTAAACGATCGCCTCCGGCTTGTCTTGCTTCAGAGCTTGATAGGAGGCAATGTTAGTCACGAAAGCCACAGCTACCAGAGAAACCAATCCAGCCCCGATTGCCGTGTACAACTGTTTGGTAAACAGAGGGGCATTTTCCAAGAAAGCCAGTCCGCCCTGTTCTACAGTCACCGAACTATCGATCGCCTCACTTTCTGTCGGAGCAAAAGTCGGCACCGACGCATCAGCAGGGCCGGAAATGCTAAAAATCTCATCGTCTCGAATTGCCGAGCCGTCGCTATTGTCAAAGTCCAGACCGCTGCCGCTCGTACCCATCATGCCGCTGGTCGAGTTGCCGAAATTGGTGTTACCTCTAGTCAGGATCGAACTGTTGGCATCTTCTGAGATATCAAAATCCGGCAAATTGCCCAAATCGTCAAAATCGTCAAATTCGTCTAAAAAGCCGCTGTGTTCTTGAGCGTTCCCAGTTCTTGACGACCAGTCGCTGCTGTTCTTGGTGGCAGCCCCGAAAGCAGTCGCTTGCTCGTTTTCGTCGAGAGAGAAAGAATCGCTGAAAGCGTCGTCATCAAAAGCATCTAGCTCAAAGCTGTCCATGGAGCCAAATGCCTGCGGTTCCGAGTCGCCGTAACCGTTGCTGTTAGAGTTTGAGCGATCGGCCGAATTAAATTGTCCCCGGCTCGACCTTTGACTCTGAGAATTGGGGACAGCACCTCCCATCAACAGCGTTTCGTCTTCCGCCAGCGAATAATTTGACGAGTATTCCGAGTCAATATTCGGCTGCTTGCTTTGCGATCGAGAAGACCCAAAACCCGAGGACATCGGCTGAGCAAAAGGGTCTGCCTCTTCTGGCAGAGGTGGCTTCTGACCTTGATTTTGCCCGGTCACGGGCGGGGATTGATAGTCGTAGTCGTCATCATTCAAGTCGAGTTCGTCTGGCAAATCGAGCGGCGCAAAAGGTTCGCCAAAATTGTCAGACGGCCCAGTGGGGGAGTCTAATTGCTCCGAGTCGAAGGAATTCCCGGTTTCAGAACCAGCAAAACTTTGACCGTTGAGTACCTGAGTTGGAGCTTCTGAAAACAACTCTCCTGAATAAGGCGCCTTGGAACCAGAAACTTTGCTATCAGACAAGTCACCAGCATCAAACCCTGGGTCATCTAAGCCAAAAGGATCTCCCAAGTCCGAGCCAAATTCGTCCATGTCTAGCGGCTCGGACGCATCAGCATAAGCTGCCATTGCGCCGCTGTCGCCAGCAAAGGGGTTAGTTAAATCTTCGAGAGAGGTTGCAGCACTGCTACTGCTGTCTTGTGGTTCCCACTCCAACCCGCTCATCCCCAAATCTGCCAAGTCCTCGTTTTCCATGTCCTGTGGCGATTGACTCCCATAGGACATGGATGGAGAATTCCCTTGGAAAAGTGCTAAATCCGGGTCTTCCAACCCTTCCTCCAGAGACAAGTCTGGGTAGAATTCCAATTCAGTTTCCGCAGACAAAGCCTCGAAACTTTCCGTGTGCAGTTCTCCGGATAAAAATTGGTCTGTGTGGCTAATACCGCCGTGAGCGTGTTCGACCAAACTCGGGTCGTCACTCAGGCTCAGCACCACCATGTACTGTTCCCGTGCCACCTCATACTGTTGCAGTCCGTAACAGTAGATGTGCCCGCATAGCAGCCGAGCGCTGGGGTCTTCGGGAAAATCTTCTACTAATTGATAAACTAGGGCCGCGGCTTCTGAATAGTTGCCATCCATGTAGGCCGCTTCTGCCCGTTGGTAATCCTGCTGAAAGTTGGTACTTGTTGCCATTTGCCGCCCTCTTTTGATTTTAGATTTTAGATTTGAGATTTTAGATTTTTATCTTGCTTGAATGTTTAGATGCGTGCCTCAAGTCCTGTGACTGTTGATAGTTAGACCCCAATCGAAAATCGCAAATCGCAAATCTAAAATCGATTTCACGCTGCCCACCGCGCAGAGCGCAGAATTTTCACTTGATCTAGCAGTCGGAGCACTTTAGTCGCTGGTGCACCTAACATCCATTCTCCCCTCAGAAATGGAATCATGCCGTCTGGTGCATTGTTCTGAGAGTGCAGTTGGTCTACGTCGAGCCAGTCCATCCCCACAATTCGATCGACTGCCAGCCCCAAAATCGTATCTTGGTCTTCCACAGCCACGATCGGGATTTCGGGTCGATCGGTGTTCAGAGGTGTTTGGTCTCCCAGAAATTGGCCCAGATCTGCCACCCAAATCACTCGTCCTCTCATGTTTAGCGTACCTAAAAGCAAGGAGGAAACGTTAGGAATGGGTGTCATTCGGTCTGGGGAGGGGGATAGCACCTCTCTAATCCCTGTTGCCGGCAGTGCGAACTCGTTCCCCGAAGGAACGTAGAACCGCAGGTGCAGCTCGCCTTCGGGAGTTTCTAGTTCCTGGAATTCCGGAGCCTGATCTATGCCTTGTCCTGGTAATATAAAGTCTGGGCTGCCACTAATCATAATTCTTCTCTCTGGGAAACCCA
The DNA here is from genome assembly GCF_020738785.1 of Microcoleus sp. PH2017_05_CCC_O_A. Lineage (NCBI taxonomy): Bacteria > Bacillati > Cyanobacteriota > Cyanophyceae > Oscillatoriales > Microcoleaceae > Microcoleus > Microcoleus sp. PH2017_05_CCC_O_A. Next base: position 9,268 of record NZ_JAEQCB010000005.1, read on the forward strand.
CATCGTACCCCTACTCAAGTCGGTGTTGGGAGGAAAATGGGAGCTCGGTCTATGAAACATAACTATAACCGTCCTTTTTGTAAATGTGTTGGCAGTATTTATGACTAATTCCTTGCACCAATCCTGCTTGAGTTGAGACCTTAAAACTTCCACTGGTGCAGACAGCCTTTTTTCTACATAATTCCCTATTTTGTTGCTGCTATTAACTATCTGATACTTTTACCCTGAAGATTGGGATAATTTTAGACTTCCTGCTAGATGCTAAGTACAACACGAGCGAGCTCGGACATTAGCGATCGATATTTTATCCCACAAAGCTTTCCCCAAAATCTTTACAACCGGGGAATCTCTAGAAATTTCATACCCACAGTCAGGAAACTTACAATTTGGGCAACCACCCAATTTTAAGTATAATTTTTCCCACGGCACGAATGTTTTAGAGGTGGGTTCGTCTTTGCTCCCAACTAACTTGGAACCGTCAAGGCAACACAAGTTTTGTAAGGTTTTCCTGGATTTTTGCCAGCCAAATTCATCATTGATGTCGCCGTTTTACTCCTTAAAATGCGATTTTTTTGAATTACTCTTTTATACATCTCAAATGTCGGAAAAAATATAAAATCGTAAGTTGTGGCAAAAGCAGAAGCAATTTGTTTGTCACATTCCCAACCTAAATCCTGAATCCGGTGTCTGAATGCTGCCAGCGTTCTAGGGATGCACCATTTAGGAATTAAACCTGATGTTTTTAGCACCATTTTCAAACCTCGCTTTCCTCGACCCTTGCCGATTTTGATAAAACCTTGATGTTCGTCTATGTAAGCAATTAAAATGTTGTAAACTTTGCGAACAGCGCTCACCCACTTTTTCCGGATTACCCCTAATTTCTGGCACGGGTAAACTTGGTAACTAACGGTCTCGGCATACTTGCTATTGGTATTTTCTGAGTATCGCGCCCAGGCTGTAACTAAAGATGTGGATGATGGCGAGGACATCTTCAACGATTTCTTAAATCGGGCTAAAGTAGCCAGATTTGAGAACCAATATCTCAGTTTTTGTGGGCAGGTTCGGACATGAGATAAAATTGAATCCAAACCTGCACCAACCAGCTTTGCAGGCAATGACAACCAATCCGACTTCATTTGACAAAACGGATTCCAGTTTGGTTTGAAGGTCTTTTCTTTTGAATTTGAGTCCTGATCCGATGTCGGTTTAGCCATAAAGCCAGCGTTTGCTTTACTTGGGAAATTTAACAGAAGATGTCTTGTCTGTTCAGATAATTCAGTCTGCTTGAGATTTGAAATTCAAGGAATCATTGCTGTGCCCATCGGTTTTGGCGATCGGCAGCAAGTGGAGAACAAATATATTATATTTGCACTTTGAGCGACTTAGGCCCGACAGCGGTCGAGAAATTGAACTGAGTTTTACTGACGCCGGACGGCCAGCTCGCAAATTTATACATTCTAGTTGATGGTGCGATCGCCCGCAGCAAGGAGCTTTCTCTCTGTGACTGCCGGGACTGCCCTGGGTTGCTGGGATACAAAAAACCTCCCGTGCCATCAGTGCGGAATTTATTGGCTTATAATTCGTGTTCTAGCGATCGGCTTAATAATTTTTCCGAGAGATTGGCCGGAGGATAGCCCGGGCCTACATATTTTTCTACCAGCATTAATAACTCGCTTTCGCCAAAAGGTTTGGTGAAGTAGTCAGTCGCCCCCGCCATGCGGGCTTGAACGCGATCGATAAATCCGTCGATCCCTGTCAACATGACAATGGGCGTGTGCCGGAAAGCACTAGAATTTCGCAGCATCGCGCAAATTTCGTAGCCGTCGAGTTCGGGCATGGCGATGTCGCACAAAATTAAATCGGGTTTGAGTTTAAAAACTAAACTCAGGGCTTCGAGGGGATTGCTGATGCCAGTAGCTTCGTAACCCTGTTCGTTTAAAATTGACTCAACTGTTTTGCGAATCACATTGTCATCGTCTATACAGACAACTCTCTTGACCTTGGTTTCTGGAGAAGACCATTCTATTTTGTTGTTGCCAGGGACAACAGAAGGCTGGAAAAATACTTGCACCAATCCCTGCTGCACGAAAGGGTAAATCGCCTTGGCGACAGTCAGCACGTCTCGGTTGAGGTAGCGCGCCATTTGGCGGATCGAAGTGTGACCGTCGGCCCAGCGTCTGAGAGTATTAAAGGTATTGGCAGGGAGCGCGACTCGGAGCTGGGCGGGATCTGAAATCATCGGGCATTGGTTGGGCGACTGAATGTGAGGGTGAAACTGCTTCCACTGCTGCACCTGTTGGACAATCTTCGCCAGCAGCGAGCTAATTTCTAAGCTGGTGAGTTGAGGAGCCAATGCCGATCCCATTTCAAAAGTGAAGGAACCCTGGTGGAGGCTGAGCAAGTCAAACAGGGTTTCGTGGATCATGCTGTGGATGATGTTGCGCCCTTGAGCTGGGGTGAGGGTGTGGTTTTCTAGCAGGGCCCACAGGTAGGCGTATTCTGGGGCATTGGTAGATGCCATATAGGGAACTTGGATTTTGTCAAGGGCGGTGTCTGCTTTGTAGCGGCGCAGGTAGTCGCGCAAGCGAAACAAACTGCCCGCACTCTGGGTAGCGTAAATAATCTGACCGTTGAAGCAGAAGACATACCAGGATTGTCCTGCAGGGGAGCGCTGGGTAGGTAGATTACCCGAGTTGCCGATGAAGCTGTAGGCCTCTACGAACAGTTCTCCGGTGCGCTGACCTAACTCAATCAATTGCAGGATGCTGCGGATGTCAATTTCACTCAAATTTCCCTGCATGCAGCTAAAGTATCCTCCTTAAAACCGTTGGCGTCTGAAATCGGAAAGACTGTGCGATCGCGCTCATATTGACTTTAGTTTCTGTCAATAATTTACCTGTCAACTGTCAACTGTCAACTGTCAACTGAATGAAGGGCTTGATGCCACTGGCACAATTAGGAATTGACGAAAGGGCGATTTTCTCTTGTTGACATACTCCCCAGCTATGGAGGCCTGGGGATTTTGAGCTTCGGGCAGCAATTTCAGGCATCAGCCTGTCTAGAATTAAGTCTTACAAGCCGCTTATAAAAACCTAGGCAAACCTAGGTAAACTCTGCGGTATAAGTTTGAAACATTCTTTCTTAGCGCTTTACGCTTCCTCAGTATCGAGGTTGACCAAGAAACTCCAGTTAGAAACACTGTAATAATCACAACGACGTGATATCATAGCGGAACGTTTGATTTTTTTATTCAGTTTGTTCCACTCGCTCCAAACGTGCTTTTCTGAATTCACTTCAGAATAGGCGGTTAAGGAGCAAGGTATTTTTTCACTTAACTTGCGTGCCCTACGAGCAATTACCAGTGCAGCCGCTTCGTCACTAGCTAAGCCATACATTCTCAGGTATTTCACCAAGCTGATAATGCTTGAATAAGCTGGATTGACCGTTGTCAACTCAATCCCACGATTCGACAAAATAGAACTGAGTTGTTTATAAAACTCACTATACGCCCAACCCGACAACATTCGAGCATACTTTCTACCTTTCTCTCGCAGCGATTGCTTTTTTGTTGAGAAATCAAGTTCTTCACAAACCACAGGACATTCAAATTCTGTGGCTTTTGCAGCTAGTTGCAGACAAGCATCAACAATTTGAGCCTGTTGCTTGCCGGAGGGTAAACCTATCTGCAATGGGATCTGCCCTTTGGCTTTGAGATTCCCTTCAGAATCGACATACACCCACCCAATAGAACCGGGATTTATGTCGATACCAATGCAACCGTACATTCTCTCTCTCGAAACCTGCTTCGCGGGATTTGGGGTAAACTGCACAGCAGCAACCCACTTTCCATTCTTACGGTAGAAATGCCAGGTTTTAGCACCGCATTCTGGCAGTCTGTTTATGTTGTGGCTAAAATCACCAATCTCAGATGACAGGGTTTTTCCAAATCGCGACTCTAAGCATTTGGGGACTCTAAAAGTTATTTTATGCCCATTCCACTGGCAGACTTGATTGCCAAAAGACTCATCCTTAGAGCCGACAACAAAAATATCCCTCATCGGGATGAAGACTTTGACTGGCTCAAGTCTTAAATGTTCTACTCTGTTAATTAACCAATTCAGTTTACGCTTTTTATTGTGAATTTGAAAGCGCAAATTCTGCCAGTTTGTGGATTTATATTTAAGTGAGCAGGCTAAGGGGAAATTGCAACCTATTTTTGATTGATGCCATTTTTTCTTGGCATAGAACTTACGAGCTAATACCAACTTGCGTTCGGATTTTTTGAGCCACGCACCAATAGATTTAATTTTTCCTTCAAGAGCTTTTAGATGTAAAATCCTGTGTTCTTTAGCACCATCTACACGACCCTTGGCAGAACTGATTACACCATTGGCGTGGCGCTTATTGATGCCGTAGGTTTGCTGTAAATGCGTGTTCCAATCTGATTTCTTGAACTCTGTACCTAAAAGTAAGTGGTCAACTGTTTCAATGCTTGCAGCCCTAAAAATTGGGGCGTAAGCTTCTAAGAACATCTCGAAATCTGTAAATCCTAGTTCGTTGAGTTCGTGTACTGGTGTGGGCAAGCCTTTGCAATAAGTTAGGGTAGCCATTGATTCGACCTCTCAATGTGTTTATCTCTTCGTATGTTAACAGCTTTAAAGCTCTGCTAACTCGCCAATACTCATCAATCTATCCATTGGCTTACCGAGAATCTAACTACTAAATCCTGGGTAAATCTAGGTAAATTGTTAACAGTCATCACCCCGGCATTGGTGCGTGGGGTTTATGACACACACAATTGTCTGGGCTTTTCGATCGTCGTCCAACGCTGGCAGGGACGACTGGTTCAAGTCTTCGACCGCCAAAATTTTGACGTTTACCTTGCGCTGTGCGTCCTTGCGGTTGGGTTCTGTCTTAAAGCATTGACCTTTTTGCTCAAGAGTAGATCTCGATGACAGGCTCGCGTGATTCCACTATTCTAAGGCAGCGCGGTTCAAATCCCTAGTCCGCCTGCGGAGGAGACCCGATGCTGGGTAATTAAAGGACGAGATGGCGATCGACCCGCACCGAAAGCCTGATACAATCAATGAAAGTTTTTGACTGACTGATCTTTTTCGGCTTTGGGCTATGGCAGTCCCCCCAGTTTTGCTAGTCTTGAATCAAGCGGCATTGATACTGCTCTCCCATTGGTTCAGAAAGCAGGCGGCGGCAGTGCTTTCTAGACGCAGTGCGAGAGAAGCAGTGCTGTCGGCGAGTGCTGAAGACAGTTGTTCAAGGATGCTATTCCCGATCGGGCAAACGACACCAAAGAGAGGACTATTAGTGTGCTGTATCTAGCAGAAGTACAAAAACAGAGAAGCGGCTTTGGTCTCGGTGGCGGTAAGGCTGAACTGAAACTGCTAGCTTGTCAGCGGGGCGAACACAACTGGAGCGCCGTACCGGGCGATGACGCGATCCCAGTTGAGGAAGCTAATAAGTTTAACGACGGCACGCTGGTGCTGGTGGAGTTGAGCGCTAACAAGCAAGTGCAGCGGATTCAGGAGGCTGCCCGCCAGTTGGTGAGCATTCTGCAAAATTTCTCCCGCTTGCAGGACAAGTTTAAGGATAAGGAAGAGGAAATTGAGCAGTGGAAGGCTTCTCTGACGTTTTCGAGTCAGGAACTCAATCGCCGGGAAATGGAAATGCAAGCCCGCGAAGAGCAGTTGGCTCAAATGGAGGAGGAGTTGGAGCGCCTGGAGGCTCAACGCTCGGAAATTGAAAATACTCGAGATGAAGCTAACCGACTGCGAGAAGAGGTCGATCGCAGCCGCGCGGAGATGGAGACGGCTTGGGAACAGTTGCGGGGCGAACAGCAGCAGGTGGCTCACCAGCAGTCTCAGGCTCCTCAGGGGGCAGTTGTTGACGAGCAGCAGGCATTGAGAATTCAGGAGTTGATGAACAAGCTGGGAGGAGCAATTTCTGCGGCCCAAGGAGTTCGGGAACAACTGAATCAGTCTTTTGGTGTTGTGGGCGCTCAGCAGGCAATTCTGGATTTGCACTGGCAGCAGTTGGAGCAAAAACGCACAAACGCTCAGCAACAGCAGGAAGAGGTCGATCGACAAAATCAGAGCCTCCAAAGCCGCTGGCAGGAATGGTATCAATCCCAAGATGCTTTGGCGCAAGCTCGGGCCCAACTGAAAGGGCAGCAATGTACCCTCGGCGCTAAGCAGGAGCAGGCTCAGTCTATGTCTGTCCAGGTGAAGGCTGTTGAGACTATGTACCAGCAAATCTCCGGGCTGGCGTCTGGTTCGGGTGCTGGGGCTGTGGAGCAGGTAGTAGATGTGTCTGCTCTGGAGCGGATGCCGGTTGAGGAATTACAGGGGCTGGTGCAACACCTGCAAGAGGATTTGGAAAAGGTGTTCCGGTTTGTTAACGATCAAGAGGAGGAGTTGACTCTCCAGCGGGAAACAATCGAGGAGTTGCAAGCCAAAATTCAAGCGGCTTCCGAGTACGATCGCATGGCTTTGGAAAATGAAATGGCCGATGAACTCGAAAGTTATCAGATGTTGAATGAAACTTTGGTGGGACAGCGCCTCCGCTTGCAGGAACGGGAAAATGTTTTGAAGCAGCATCAGGCGGTGCTGTGGCGTCGCTTGGGTACTGCTAATCCTCAAAAAACAGAACCTGGACAGATTGATTTGGGGCCGATCGTCACACAGCTCAATACTCAACGCCAGCAGCAAAGCCAAGAATTGCAACGGCTGGAAACCGAAATTCAGCAGGTGCGGGAGTCAATATCTCAAATTGAGGGAAATGTCAACCGTCAAAATGGGGAAAGTGAAGCGAAACGCAATGAACTTAAGCAGTTAGAGCAGACTTTGTTCAGCCAGAAAGGTGCTGTGGCGGAACTCTGGGGCCGGGTGAATGTTTATCAAGAAATGTTGCAACCGGTGCAGGACAATTTGAGCGGGCTGCGCCAAAAGCTGGAAGCGGTGGGGGGAGAACTCGATCGCGTACAGCAAACTGGAGAGCAGCAAGATCGGGTTGTTTCGGATCTGCGGCAAGCTCTTTCGAGTTTTCTGCCAAGCGCCTAAAATTAAATATCGATCGCGATCCAAGGGTTTTCAACTCGGGCGATCGCTCCTCCAGGAAATGGATCGGTTTGCGATCGGTTGGGCGCTGCGATTAAGCTGGTGAGTTTTTCTACGCTGTCAAAACTGGGTGCACAGGGCAATATTTGTAGCAATACCTGTCGCATTGCTCGCCGTTGCAATGACAGGGGTGCTTCTCGTAAAATTGGGCGATTTAACTTGACGGGGAGTTGAATTTGCAACTGCGGGTTGTCTGTAGTTGGAGAGATGGCTCGCTGTAGTAATTCACTGGCTGCAATTTCGAGATATTCGACATCGGCGCGCAGGAGTTCGGCTGTTTGGGCGAGGGCTTGTTGGGCTTTTGGGTTGAAATGAGTTTCTAAATAAGGCAATAATTGCGATCGAATTCGGTTGCGCGCATATTGCAAATCTTGATTAGTGGAATCTTCCCAAATTGGTAGTTTTTGCTCTTGACAAAATTGACCTGTTTGCGATCGGGTGATTTCCAGCAACGGACGAACCAAGTAGATTTTAGATTTGGGATTTGGGATTTTTGATTGGGGAGTTTGATCTAAATTGTGCGATCGCAAATCGGCAGATATTTGGAAATTGGGATTGTCGCCAGAATCTCCCAATCTAAAATCTAAAATCGGCAATCGCAAATCGGCAAGGGGGCGCGTCCAAGTCAGGGCGGAAAGTCCGTCGGCGCCACTACCGCGAATTAGGTTGTAGAGGAGTGTTTCCGCGCGATCGCTGGCTGTGTGGCCTGTGACAATGTAGGGGTAGTTGTGGGCGATCGCAACTTCGGTTAAAGCTTGATACCGCCACTTTCTGGCCGCTGCTTCGGTTTTGGGGATGTCCGAGGCTGTTTGCAAATAATAGGATATTCCGAAATTTTTAGCTAAATTTTCTACATGATTTGCATTAGATTGGGAATCAGAACGCCAGCAGTGATCGCAATGAGCAATGGCTAGATTCCACCCCCATTTGGGCTGCAAATCCAGCAGTAATTTGAGCGTACACAGAGAATCTTGCCCGCCGGATACTGCTACTAACAATCGCTGATTTGAGGGCAAGATTTGTCGTTGCAGCAGTGTCCGGTGCAGTTGAGCGTGGAGGCGCGTCCAATTGGAAGATTCAGGCATTACAGTTGATAGTTAGCAGTTGTCAGTTGTCAGCTTGTCAGTAGTCGTAGGGTGTGTCGCCATCGATACTACCCAACAAAAGACAGAAAATCGATCGAGCGACGCACCACCGACAATATTTGACTACACAAACTCAACTAAGGATCGCGAATTAAATAACTTATAATTTTAACTACTTATTGTGGGATGGGCGTCCCGCCCGTCCAAAAAGGGCCAGCGGGCGGGACACCCCACAAACTTGTGTAAGTTATTAAATTTTCGTTCCTAAGAGCGTTGTAGCAAGGATTTTTTAATTGGTATCAGTTGTTAGTTGTCAGTTGTATGAAGGATGCAATTAGAAGCTCCTCAACTCAAAACTCTCAACTTAAAATTTAAAAATCTTCCTGCTTTCCCTCCCTGTAAGTAGCAGCTTAGCTCCACATTCCTCGACTGTGGGGGTTGCTGTCTGGATACCTAGAAATAGGAAAATCATTACTTATTTCTGTTGAGTCCGTGACATCTAATGGCTCATTTGTATCAATTTGCTCTGAGTCGGAGCTATCTTCGGCGTTGTTTTGGGCGGTGTCTGATTCTTCCGGTGCGGCGGGAAGAGCTTTTTGTTCTTTCACCTCAGGTTCGATGGGAATGAACTCCAGGCGCAATCTAACTTTTCCTTGTGTCCAGCCTTTTCCTGAACTTAACAGCTCGCAATCCATGCCATCTGACAATAATCTTTCTTCTAGCAATCTTGAATTCAGAATGGTCATATATTCGTTGACTTTGAACGTACATTGATACATCAAAGCGCTGGTAGGAGCCGACAAAACATCGTCTTCTTTGAGAAATATTTGTGAATCGTCCATATCAATTGTCATTTTAATGAAGGAAGAAGGAAGAAGGAAGAAGGAAGAAGGAAGAAGGAAGAAGGAAGAAGGAAGAGGGAGTAAAATTTTACAGTCTCAGTAGTTTAGCAAAGTGGGCATTGCCTTTGTGTCAACTTAATATCAAACGTAGTAATGGTCTAAGGTACGTAGTTGGGCTTTAGCCCTCTTTATGCGTATAAAGAAAGAGGGCTAAAGCCCAACTACGTACCTATCTGTAACCTTGCCTAGCCCTTAAGAAGGGAGGACAGGAATAGATACAAAGGATTTTAGGCTTAAATTGACACACTTTGCTGGAAATAGCTGCCTACAACTGGAGATTATATTAATCCCTATTCGGTGATTTATTCTGTTTCTCTGGGACTGATTTGTGGTTCAGAAATTAGAAAAACCAACCGTAGGAATGCAAACCTTTGCCTAACAGATTGACGCCTAGATAGCAAATCCAAACTACTACAAAACCTGTGGCGGCTAAAATTGCTGGGCGTCTTCCCTGCCAGCCGCGAGTGATGCGGGCGTGCAGGTAGGCTGCAAATACTAACCAAGTAATCAGCGCCCAAGTTTCTTTCGGATCCCAACTCCAGTAAGATCCCCAAGCTTCGTTAGCCCAAACGGCACCGGCAATAATCCCAATTGTTAGTAAGGGAAATCCTAAACCGATGATGCGATAGCTAATGTTATCAAGAGTTTCTGCTAGATTCAAGCGCTGGGGCGAGAGAAGTTCTGAGGTTTGAGTTGCCGCGGTTGATGCGGTTTGAATTGTTGCTGATTCTAGGACTGCGGTGGCGCCAAAACCGTTATTGTTGGAGTTGAAAGACGGTTCGCTGAAAGCTAACGCGCTGTCGCCTACTGTTTCGAGGGTTTGAGGTTCGGGATTTTGTGGGCGTTGCAGGCGGTAGTTGCCGTTGCGGTTGCCGTTGGTGCCGAAGGAACTACCTGTGAGTTCGATTTTTTGGCCGCGGGTGACGATTAAAAATGCGATCGCCAGCAATGCTCCTACCATTAAAGTTGAGTAACTGAGCATCATGACGCTAACGTGCATCATCAGCCAGTTGGATTTGAGGGCTGGTACTAGGGGCTCTGCCGATTGCATGGTGTCGGGCAGAGTCAGGGCTGCAAAGGCGGATATTGCCATTGCTACGGGGGATGTGGCTGCTCCGACTAGGCGGGAACGGCTCATGTTTTCCGCGACTAGGTGGATGGTGGTGATTCCCCAAACTAAGAAAAATAGGGATTCGTAAAGGTTGCTGAGTGGGAAGTAGCCGGCTTCTATCCACCTAGAACCGAGTAAGGCGGCGATGGAGAGGTTGGCGACGGCCATTCCTGCGGTGCCCAAGGCCCACAGGTAGGGAATGCCGGGGAATGCTGTACCCACCCAGTAAATGAGCATTGTTGCGAACAAGATGGCAAAGGAGATGTTGTCCAGCCAGTTCTGGAGTACGACCAGATCCATATAATTTACTCCGGTAGTGTTTTTACTTATTTTTTGCTAACTAGATCGATCGTACTGGGGTTGGGCAGTTTTGGGTTTGAGATTTTGAATTTTTGTGGCAATTCTGAGTTTTTGGCGGTGGTTGAGGTAGGGGGCCCCGGCGCGGCGGGCGATCGCACGGGCCCATCAACACACATTCTGCACCCGCAACTAACACAAGGGAACTGATAATTTCTCCAGAGCAAGCTTGGGGCTTTCAACCAATTCTTTCTGGTAAAAATCAGCAATTAGCAGTAAGTAAGCCACCTATGACTCCACAATATTTAACAATTTCGACGCCAGCTAATATCTCAACTCACAGCAAATTAAGCAACACTTAAAATTATAAACAGAGATGAGATTACTAACCTTGTAAGATTACGATTGATAAATTTGCCGAATTTCGTCCAGGTTTTTGGCTGCAAGCATATCAGAGGCGATCGCCTGCAAAACACCCACATCAGAAATTGCCAAAATTTCCTCAAGCAGCAGCAATCCTTCATCTCCGAATTTTAGTCTTAAACCGAGTTCGATCGTCTGGATAAATGCTTGTTTAGTGCGCGCCCGTTCCTCCAATAACTGAGCATCTTTTTGAGATAACTGAGCATCTTTTTGAGATAACTGAGCATCTTTTTGAGATAACTGAGTATTTTTTTGTACCGCCAGTTCGTCGCCTGTAGGAATGGAAGCGCCACCAGCAGAGCACCAGCGCAACCAAGTACCAGTAACATTTTCAAATTCACCTTGCCACAGAGTTAGTCCCAAACCGACTTCGGGAAACCAAGCATCAGTTTTAGGCACGTAAGATTGATTGTGCAATTCAAAGATTCGCAGCGTACTGCCTCTCAACTCGCGTAGCGGATCGTACACAACATAATACGGGATTCGCATTCGAGCGTAATCTATTAATTTGCTGCCCAATTCGTTACTTGGAGTTGGAGAAACAATTTCGATCGCAATTTCGGGAGGTTTGCCAAATTCCCAAAATAAATACGATCGCACTTGTCTTTCCCACCAATCCTCAGCACCAGTAATATTGATACTGAGAAAAACATCCGGGGCGACTCCCGGCTGACGCACGCTGCTGAACAAACCGACATTTGCCGCCGCAATAAAGGGAACGGTAATCCCCGTATCGCCACCGCTATATAAAACCGTTGTCAGCAATCGCTGCTGTTTTTCGTTGATGAAGCTGTCCAAAGGAGTATCGTCTTCTAGAACTAAGTTGCTAATATCTGGCAACTGACTCGGATCGAGGGTTAATGGCTCAGACATAGGTAGTCGAGGTGAGAACTATCTGCCACAACAACTATAACAGAAGGGGCATGGGGCATGGGGCATGGGGCATGGGGCATGGGGCATCTTCGCCTTTATAAAATTGGGAATTGGGAAAAAGGAAGAAGGAAGATTTTCTTTCTTCTTCCTTTGCCAACGGACTTGATATTACTCGCAGCTAGAATAAAAAAATATTTCCCAAAACACTTGACAAACTGGCGAGCATACCCGATAGTAGTAATTCGTGACCAATGCGGAACTGGCGGAATTGGTAGACGCGCATGATTCAGGTTCATGTGGTGCAAGCCTTCCGGGTTCAAGTCCCGGGTTCCGCATTCCCAAGGCAGAAAAAAGTTTGGGGTTGACCCGATACAGGTAATAACCCCATTCGCTCTGCTGAATTAAGAAAATGCTCACAAGTATTCAAAACCCCTTAGTAAAAGAAATCCGCAAACTCCACAGCTCTAAGGGACGCAGGGAACAACAATTATTTTTACTCGAAGGTACGCATTTGCTCGAAGAAGCTTGCGCGGCCAAATACCCGTTAGCAACGGTTTGCTGCACTCCCGAATGGCTGGATCAGCATGGGAAATTGTGGGAACAAATTGTTGGTTTAGCCGATCGCACAGAATTAGTCAGTGCCAAAGTCTTAGAGTCGATCGCCACTACAGTCCAACCCGACGGCATTATCGCCACCGCACCCCGTACCGCAACACAACCCGCAGAAATCTCAACTTTAGGTATAGCTTTAGAAACCATCCAAGATCCCGGCAACTTGGGGGCGATCGTCCGCACCGCCGCTGCTGCTAATGCCGACGGCTTGCTGCTGAGTTCAGACAGCGCTGATTTAGACCATCCCAAGGTGCTGCGCGCCTCAGCAGGAGCTTGGTTTAAGCTGCCAGTAGCAGTCACTCCAGATTTAACCGCCGAAGTCTCCGGGTATAAAAATCGCGGGATGCAAATTTTAGCAACCGTTGCCGGCGCCAGTTTAACTTATTGGGAAGTTGATTTGCGAGTGCCGACTCTGATCGTTTTGGGCAACGAAGGTTCTGGATTGTCGTCAGAATTGAGAAGTTTAGCCGATCGACAAATCCAAATCCCCCTCGGCCGCGGCGTAGAATCTCTCAATGTGTCGATCGCCGGAGCCCTCATCTTGTACGAAGCTCAACGGCAAAGAAGTCATTAGTCATCAGTCATTAGTCATTAGTCATTAGTCATTATCTGTTGGGGCGGTATTGAAAAGCTGCTGGGCATTTAAAGTGTATTTTTTAATTGCGTTGTCCGAAAGCATCTCCCCATCTCCCCATCTCCCCCTCTCCCCCTCTCCCCCTCTTCCCTCTACCCCCCATCTCCCCATCTCCCCATCTCCCCCTCTACCCCTCTACCCCTCTGAGATTTAGCGCATTTTGTTTAACATGATGCAACTGCAAAGCTTGTTTGCGGGTACTCTCGTACCAACATTGCAGGCTTCCATGAAATAAATGTAAAGAAGTGTAGCCAACTGCTCTCACAAATGTTAAGATTCTTAACATAAGTAGCATTGTGCACCCCCAACCAAAACCTAACCTGAGAGGGTTCTGACTGGGAGTAACAGCTAGCTACCATAAAATTAAGCCTCTTTAAATGGAAGGAAAGCGCAAGTCCCCGCCCGCTTTCCTTCCCAGCTAAAGCTAGAGGTTTGCTATCCGACAAACCTTTAGAGGCACAGATCCTCAGCGGGAAAAGCTCATGAAAACTCTTAAGTCCTCAGATACAGATTCTGTTCGCGCTTACTTGCGGGAAATCGGTCGCGTTCCGCTGTTGACCCATGAGCAAGAAATACTCTTCGGGAAACAGGTACAGCGCTCAGCCGCACTGCATCAGGAAAAAAATATTTTAGCCGAAGAGTTAGGCCGCGACCCGACGGCGGCTGAATGGGCACAGACAGTCGGGCTGTCTGAGGCACAGTTGCAGCGGACGATCGACAATGGCGAAAGGGCAAAGCGCCACATGGTGGAAGCTAACCTGCGCCTGGTTGTGTCTGTTGCCAAAAAATATATCAAGCGCAATGTAGATTTACTCGACCTAATTCAGGAAGGTACGATCGGGATGCAGCGGGGAGTAGAAAAATTTGACCCGACTAAGGGCTACAGATTTTCAACTTATGCTTATTGGTGGATTCGTCAGGCAATTACCCGGGCGATCGCCGAAAAAGGTCGCACCATCCGCTTGCCGATCCACATTACCGAAAAACTCAACAAAATTAAAAAGGCTCAGCGCCTGCTAGCTCAACAGCTCGGCCGCGCGGCTACTGCTGCTGAATTGGCGTCAGAGTTAGATTTGACTCCCAAGCAAATTCGCGAATATCTCGATCGCGCGCGCCTGCCACTTTCACTGGACTTGCGCGTGGGAGACAATCAAGATACTGAGTTGGGCGATTTGTTGGAAGATACGGGTACTACTCCAGAAGATTTTGCCCTGCAAGCTTCCCTGCGGACTGACTTAGACCACCTAATGGCGGAACTGACTCAGCAACAGCGAGAAGTCCTTGCTTTGCGGTTCGGTTTAGAAGACGGGCAAACTTTAACTTTGGCAAAAATAGGCGATCGTCTGAACATCAGTCGGGAACGGGTGCGTCAAATTGAACGGGAAGCTTTAACCAAACTCCGCAAGCGCAAGCAAGATATCAACGATTATCTCGCTAGCTAGCTAGATGGGAATGGCGATCGGGACACAGGCGATCGCCATTTTCCAATCTAAAATCGTAAAAACCGCCGCCTTTAATTCGGTTGTACCCACTTGGTTGCTGCGACTGTCCTGCTACATTAGTAATTACTTGGTAATAAATAGCAGCAGCGATCGGATAAGGGTTATTTAATTTAACCGCCCGCGTCTAAAATAACAAGCTGTCTCTGAAACGGAGGTACTCGTGAGCAACTCATCTAATAAATCCCCTGAATTCTTTGAAGAAGACGGAGAAAATGCTAATTTATTATGGCAATACGTGCAGTCAATGGCTCCCGACACTGTTTCTCAGTTGTCTAAGCCGACTTCTCACGAAGTGTTTCAAGTAATGGAGCGAAATATTGTCGGACTTTTGGGGAATTTACCTTCGGAACACTTCGGGGTGACAGTGACTACCAGTCGCGAACATTTGGGTAGATTGCTCGCCTCGGCTATGATTAGCGGCTATTTTCTCAAAAATGCCGAACAGCGAATGACTTTTGAAAAGTCCATCCAAGCTAGTGAGAGACACGGCTCGGATGATTAGTTGATTATTAACATTTAAATCGTACAAGTGTCAAGCCCCCTTCGGAAGATGGGGGCTTAAATTTTTAGATTTTAGATTTTGGATTTTGGATGGGTAGATTGCTGAATTGAAACCCAACACGAAAGTTTGCAGCCAGACTTTTATGAGACGGTATTAGTTGTCACTTGTGATTTGTTAATAAAATTGATAATATGATTAAATTATTAATTTTTAATTACAATAGATCGCACGGGTTGCCATCTAGCTGGTTGTTTCACCGTAATACTTCGTTACAGCCCACAGTTGCGGTTAAAAAAACGGTAAGGGGCTTGCAGCTTAATACTATACCAATCATTTGGCTACTCCTTCGACAATACAATTGCATGGCTGGGATTTTATTTCTACGCAAGTCCCTAAGTACGAAACTAGCAGTGCGTCAAAATTACCAATCACCAATTCCCAATTCCCAATTCCCAATTCCCAATTAATATGTCTCTTTCTCCTGTGGCCCACAAAGTTATCGGCGTTGCTGCGATCTGGAACGATCGCCAAGAAATTTTGATTGACAAGCGCCGACAACACGGACTGCACGGCGGTTTCTGGGAGTTTCCGGGCGGTAAAATAGAGCCGGGAGAAACGATCGAAGCTTGCATACAAAGGGAAATTATGGAGGAGTTGGGGATTGTGGTAGAAGTTGGCGATCGCCTGATTACAATTGACCACGACTACACTAAATTTACAGTTAGGCTTTACGTGCACCACTGCCGCTACATCAGCGGGGAACCGCAAACGATCGAATGCGATGAAATTCGCTGGGTGACACTGGACGAAATTGACCAATTTACTTTTCCCAAGGCAAACGAACAGATTATTGCTGCCTTGCTTGAGAATCGATCGTCTTAGAAGGACGAGGATTCTTATGTTTATACTTGCTAGGTTTTTAGAAAAATTTTCAAGCTTTTTATTGAACTATTGTTTTTATCATATCCCCCGGCATATCTTGAGATGAGCAAATTTGGTGAGTATTGGCTTGTCACAAATCCAGTGCCTCTCTCGTCTTAATTGAGTAAGCCAATCTCTAACTGTGAGCGATCGCCATGCCCGAACTACTCGAAATACTCGATCGTTTTGACACTGTGCTAACCCAAACAGCCCCGAACATTGCCAGCCACCTACAGCGCGGATTAACCCGTGCGGAAATTGAGGTACAAATCGTTTCATTCTCATGGGAGTTTCCCCAGGATGCTTTCGACCTGTATCAACGGCATAATGGGCTATCTGGCAAGCCAGGAAAGTTGAATTTGGTGGAAAAACTACTCAGGGTTAAAGGAAAATGGCATGGAGAGTTATCCGGTCGAGAGAATGAAGTGCATCTGAAACTGGAAAATCGCGCGATCGTTGCCAAATTCTTGCCATTGGATTACGCCTTGGCAGGACATCGCCATCTGAAACTGGGCAGATGCCAAATAGATCTACTCCCTTTTTCGATCTTGACTGATGGCAACAATACGATTTATTGCATGATGCGTTTAGCTCCAGAGAATCCCATCATCTATTGTGCCAACGGGACAAAACTGCCGCCGATGAGCGTAACTGAATCATTTTTATCAACTCAGCCTCAATTTAGCCGATTGAGCGAACTAATTGCATTTTTGACCGGAGTTTGTCAGCAGGGTATTCAACCGCTCGCAGCGAGCCAAGAGACTTTAATGAATGCTATCGATTGCGAACTCGATCCGACGCAGTTTGAGCAACTTTACCAACAATTCCAACGCTAAATCGTTGAACATAAATTTACGGCACAGTACCTATGAAACTACTTGAAGTTCAATCCAGTGTGCGATTAGAAAAATCAATTTCCCGCACCCTCAGTCACGAATTTATTCAAACATGGCAGAAATCCAATCCTGATGGACGATACCAACAGCGAGATGTGGGGATGAATCCTCCGGCTCATCCAACAGAACTATGGACAACTGCGAACTATGTTCCTTCAGACAGTCGTACCTCAGAAATGGAAACGGCACTGACTGAATCCGAGCAACTGATCGGGGAATTGCTATGGGCCGATCGCGTATTACTTGGTGTGCCTATGTATAACTTCAGTGTGCCATCAACTTTTAAGGCGTATGTGGATAATATCGTTCGAGTTAATCGCACCTTTGCCTTCGATCCAGCCAGTTTTACCTTTGAAGGACTTGCGACCGACAAAAAGGCATTAGTGATTACCCCAAGTGCCGGAAATTTTGCGCCCGATACACCAATGAGAAGTATGAATTTTTGTGAAACCTATTTGCGAGCAATTCTAAGCTTTATTGGCATTGAAGACATGACAATTGTGGCTGTTCCCAATCAGTTCATGCCCGATGCAATTCGGCAACAGTCAATTGAACAGGCACGCGCCAAGCTGATGAACTTAGCGGCAACTTGGTAATTTATGAACCGATTAGACCTGTTCAATCAGTATCGATCGCTCATGTTTGCGATCGCCTATCGAATGCTGGGTAGCGTGACCGAGGCAGAAGATATCGTTCAGGAAGCTTGGATTCGCTGGCAGAATACGAAGAGCATTGTGCAGTCTCCTAAAGCGTTTCTGTCACGTACCGTGACTCGTTTGTGTATCGATCATCTGCGATCCGCCCGCGTGAAGCGAGAGCAGTACATAGGCACATGGCTGCCAGAGCCGCTGATGACAGAATCAATTGATGCCAAGGACTGCACTGAATTAGCAGAATCTCTTTCATTTGCATTTCTCATGCTGCTGGAATGCTTATCCCCAACTGAAAGAGCCGTTTTCCTGTTACGCGAAGTTTTCGATTATGACTATGAGGCGATCGCTAACACTGTCGGCAAAAGTAGTTCAAATTGCCGCCAGATTGTTCGTCGTGCTCGTCAGCATCTGGCTCTACGCAGACCCACAATTAGCTCTAATTCTCCTGATAAAGACACCGCGATCGAGCAATTTCTCACTTGTTGGAACCAAGGGGATTTACAGGGACTTATTGCTCTCATGGCAGAAGATGTAACATTTTTGTCGGATGGAGGAGGGAAAGTTGTAGCAGCCCAAAAACCGTTTCATGGCTGCCTGAAAGTAGCTCGTTTTCTAATCTCAATTCGACGCAGCCGATTGACACCTGAGTTAGTCCCTCAAGTTGTGGAAATAAATGGTCAGCCTGGAATTGTAAATATTGTGGACGGCAAGCCACATAGCATTTTCAGCTTTGATTTCGCAGGTGAAAGTATTCAGTCAATCTTTGCAGTCGTTAATCCGGTAAAATTAAAAGCAGTAAAGCCATAATCGCGCCGTTAGTGACAGCAGCACAACAACGCGCTGGAGCGGACTGACGAGAGATATTGGTGGGGATGCCAAGGTTGTCTACCGCTTTATTTCAGCCGGAATGTGGGCTGCAATTTCTGCCGATCGATCGCCCAACTGGCAAATGCGCGATCGCGAAAACTTCTCTACCCTCTTCGCGACCGTTCGTGATATTTAATTGGCATTGTTTACCGCTGAATGGGCAGGGTAAAGTGAAAACAACTGCCTCGATCGGGTACTGAGTCTACCCAAATTTGACCGTAGTGGGCGCGGATGATGCCTTGGCACAAAGACAGCCCAATGCCGTAACCGTCTGTTGATTTATCTCGCTGCAAGCGATAGCTGTCTTCAAAAATGCTCGCACAATCTTCTTCAGGAATTCCCGGCCCGCTGTTACCAATGCTGACTTGAACTTTGTAAGCAGTGCGGTGCAGTATGGAAATACTTACAGTTCCTTGCTCTGGCGTGTACTTGCTGGCGTTGTCCAGCAGGTTGACTATGACTTGTTTGATGCGATCGGGATCGGCATAAACCAAGGGCAAATCTGCGGGAATGTCTGTTTCTAAATTCAGACTTTTAGCCTGAAATTTGTCTTGAAATTGCAGGATTACATCTTGACAAATCGCCCTCAGTTCGATTTTTTTGGGTTCCATGTGGAGTTGAGCGTTAGTACCCCGTGCTGCTTGCAGGATATCTGTAATCATGCGATCGACAATTCGGATTTGGCGGCGGGCTTGTTTCATCAAATGAGCCGCCAGAGTCGGTGTCAAACGGGACTTTTGCCCCTCCTTTACCTTCTGATTTGACTCCAAAGTCTCCAAAGCCAAAGATGCGGCCGTTAAGGGATTTCGCAAGTCGTGAGCCAGCATCGCAATAATCCTGTCTTTCAACTGCAACTGCTCTTGCAGGTGTTCTTTTTCCTGTTTGAGCCGAAAAACTTCATCCGCAAGCTGCACGAGTTCGGTGGCGCAAGCAACCGAATAGATGGGTTTTGGGTGGGCCAGATTGGCAGCCAGAGCCGAGGTAGACTGCTGCTGAGCTGCGTATTCTTCTACAGAACGCTTCCAGCGGGGCCACCAATGTTCGAGTTGGGCGATCAAATTGCTGCCGGCGAGAGTTTGTCGGGGATCGGGATGAATTTTGAGCAGCGAGGGAGTGGCTACAAGTTTAAAGTGTTCGGCTAAATCCGGCTGTTCTCCTACGTCGATGACTTGAAGCTCAAAGTCGCACTCTGCCTTCAAAGCCTGTAGGGACTTGCGGATGTGTCTGGTCTGTTCCCTGGAAGAGGGACGCTTGTCTACGAACAGCAAAAGCTGTAAAAGCGGTGCAGGATTGGTCGGCTGTTCGGGAGAACAGTCGGTGTCGTCGTTGCCGGATGTTGGATTGACGCTGTTGACTTTTTCGATCGGGTGAAAATAATTGACCATTGCCGAGCCGAGTTATTTCACTTCTACTTTAATTTAATACTTACTTTAGATTTATGCTATTGTCCGATGATTTCATTACGGCGGGCCAATGACATTTTTGAGATGGAAGAAAAATGAGTCGCTGCGGGTAGTGGTTCAAGTGGCGGCGGCTTTTTTTGTGCTGTGCCTGCTGCTGACGCTGCACCGCTACTACAGCTTTTACGCTACATACGACCAAGGCATTTTCAATCAACTTTTTTGGAACGGCACTCGGGGTCACTTGTTTGAGAGTTCCCTGTCTTCGGCTTTGTCCACTAACGTGGTTCACCAAAATCAGCTCCCGTCTGTATCTTACTATCGGTTGGGGCAGCATTTCACCCCAGCGCTGATGCTGTGGCTGCCAATTTACTCGCTGTTCCCCTCTCCTGTTACTTTGACGGTGTTGCAGGTGACTTTAATTACGGCGGCTGGTTTAGTCCTGTACGCTCTCGCCAGACACTATCTAGAACCGCGACTGTCGGCGACAATTGTCGTGAGCTATTACGCAGCTAACGCCGTTATCGGCCCGACTTTGGGCAATTTTCATGATTCTTGCCAAACTCCGCTTTATGTTTTTGGCTTGTTGCTGGCGATGGAGAAGCGCTGGTGGCCGCTGTTTGGGATTCTCGCAACTTTAATGTTAGCCGTGCGAGAAGATGGGGGAGTTGTGTTGTTTGGGGTGGGGGCTTACATGATTTTGAGTCGGCGCTATCCTCTGACTGGCTTGGCTGTGTGCATTCTCAGTTTTGGTTACATGATTGCTTTGACAAATCTGATTATGCCTTTGTTTTCTGCTGATATTTCCGAGCGGTTTATGATGGAGCGCTTCGGTCAATATGCTGATGGTGATGAAGCTTCGACTCTTGAAATTATTTGGGGAATGGTTAGCAATCCCGGGCGGTTGGTGACTGAGCTATTTACGCCCTTTTTTGGTAAGATTAGATACCTACTTGGTCAGTGGTTGCCGTTAGCTTTGGTTCCTGCCGTAGCGCCCGCATCTTGGACGATCGCAGGTTTCCCGCTGCTAAAGCTATTTTTAGCTAAAGGAGAATCTGTGCTGGCAATTAATATTCGCTATGCGATGACTGTGGTTCCGGGGCTGTTTTATGGGGCAATCCTGTGGTGGGCTGGCCGTCAAAAGGAAGAAGATAGAATTAAAAGGGGAGAACAAACAATTTTGCGTTTTCCGAATGCGGTGTTTCCTTTCCCTTCGTCTTCGCAGTTTCGCCGCTTTTGGGGGTTTTGCATCTGCTTGTCGCTATTTTTTACCTTCACGTCTAATCCTAATCGGACTTTTTCGTTTATTTTGCCCGATGCGATCGATCCTTGGGTGCAGGTTCCTCTCATCAGACAGTGGCAGCACGTGTCTCAAGTGCGCCCGCTGTTAGCTCAAATTCCTGATAATGCTAGCGTGGCTGCAACGAATACTATTGTGCCGATTTTGTCAAGCCGCCGGGAAATTCTCCGGTTTCCGATGTTTGAACTGCGGAATGATGCGGGAGAGGCAGTGAAGATGGAATATGTAATTGCCGATATGTGGCAGTTGCAGCAGTATCAACCTGCGTTTCGCCGGGAACGCGGACAGTTGCAGCAAATCGTGCCAGCGATCGATCGAATGTCCAAATCTGGAGACTACGGAATTGTTGGCTTTGAAGACGGTGCGATTTTAATGCGTCAGGGCGCTGCTTCTAATTCTGCATCGGTGGCTGCTTGGGATCGTTTTCGCCGCGAGTTGGAACCGATTTTGAAGCAATCTTGAGGGTGCGGGCGATCGCCCGAAACTGTCGGTTTAGGCCAAATATTCCAGAAACCGGGCCAGAGAGCAATTGCTGCAAACACCCGGTTTCTGCATAATTTTCCGTCCTTGTTGCTGCCAAAAGTCAGCCCTCGGCCATAGATTTGCGATCGATCAACATTTTAGGCTGTGGATCATACAATAAAGTAGTCAACAATAAACATTAAGATATATAAATTCTTAGGAGGGGAGAAAGATGAAAATTTTGGTATTGGCATGGGAGTTTCCTCCCAGAATAGTCGGCGGTATCGCCCGCCACGTATCGGAACTGTATCCAGAATTGGTGAAGCTAGGGCACTCGATTCACTTAATTACAGTAGAGTTCGGTCACGCGCCGATGTACGAAGTGGTTGAAGGAATAGAGGTGCATCGTGTAGTAGTCGGGCACGCCAAGGACTTTTTTCACTGGGTGGCGAACCTCAACCAAAGCATGGGGCACCAAGGCGGCAAACTAATGCTAGAAGAAGGCCCCTTTGATTTGATCCACGCTCACGATTGGCTGGTGGGAGATGCGGCGATCGCCCTCAAGCATACCTTTAAAGTACCGCTAATTGCCACCATCCACGCCACCGAATACGGGCGCTTCAGCGGTCTCCACAATGACGGGCAGCGCTACATTAACGCCAAGGAAAACGACCTCGCTTATAACGCTTGGCGCGTCATTGTTTGCAGCGACTATATGCGGCGGGAAGCCGAACTTGTACTATCGACTCCGTGGAACAAAATAGAGGTAATTTACAACGGAATTAGATCGGAAAAAAAGCCGCGCAGGGACGAATTTGACGCGATGGATTTCCGCCGCAAGTTTGCAGCAGACGACGAAAAAATAGTTTATTATGTAGGCAGAATTAGCTACGAAAAAGGCATTGCTGTATTTCTCAATGCAGCACCTCAAGTAATTAGGGAAATGGGGGGTAACGCAAAAATTGTTATTGTTGGTGGTGGCAATACAGACCATCTCAAAGTTATGGCTTGGAATTTAGGAATTTGGAATAAGTGTTATTTTACGGGTTTCATGTTTGAGGAACATCTCGACAAATTCCAGACGGTGGCTGACTGCGCGGTTTTCCCCAGTCTTTACGAACCTTTTGGGATTGTAGCATTAGAAAGCTTTGCTGCAAGAGTACCTGTGGTGGTGTCGAATGCGGGTGGCTTACCGGAGGTGGTGCAGCATACAAAAACTGGTGTTGTTACTGAGGCTAACAATCGCGATTCTTTGGCCTGGGGGATTTTGGAGGTACTGAGAAATCCTGGTTATGGGCGATGGTTGGTTGACAATGCTTATGAGGATTTGGAACGTCGATTTAGTTGGCCGAAGTTGGCAATGGAAACCGAGTGGGTTTATCAGCGCGTGGTGGAGGAAAGGGCCGAGGTTGATTGGTAAAACAGACAGTTGACAGTTGACAGTTGACAGTTGACAGTTTGCAGTTGATAGTTGACAGCTTGCGCTGAGTTTGTCGAAGGGTTGACAGTTTACAGAAACAAATGTGGCAATTCTCAAGTTACTGAATTGGTAATTGGTAATTGGTAATTGGTAATTGGTAATTGGTAATTGGTAATTGGTAATGGGAATTGGCAATTGCTAATTGGTAATCAGAAAATTTACAGGGAATTCGCATCTTGAATATTTTTAGGGACATCGAACCCCAACCCAAACGCAGCTTGGTAACTTTATTCACCGCAGGCTTGCTATTCTGGTGTAGTTTGGCTTCGCTGCTGCCAACTTTGCCGCTGTACGTTCAATCTGTGGGCGGTAGCAAGCAGCAAATTGGTTTTGTGATGGGTGCATTTGCGATCGGGCTTTTGCTATCGAGGCCGCAGTTGGGTAAAATAGCCGACAGCCGGGGGCGCAAACAAGTTTTGCTGCTAGGCGTGTCTGTCGCTGCACTTGCCCCTATCGGCTACCTGTTAGCTCAATCTGTCCCATTACTGTTGTTTCTCCGGGCTTTTCACGGCATTAGTATCGCCGCTTTTACTACAGCTTACAGCGCTTTGGTGACAGATTTGTCGCCACCAGGAAAGCGGGGCGAATTAATTGGTTATATGAGTTTGGCCGCCCCTATCGGTTTGGCATTTGGCCCTGCGATGGGCGGATTTATTCAAGCTGGGATTGGTTATCCTGCTTTGTTTGCGATGTCGGCGGCTTTCGCCACCACAGCTTTATTTATTACCACCAAAGTTGTGGAACCGAATTTCGCTGAGTTAACAAAGTCTGACTCGCTATCTGAGGACAAAAACAGCCAAAAATACTGGCAAATGCTGTGGAATCCCCGGGTGCGGATTCCGGCTTTGGTGCTATTGCTGGTTGGTTTGGTATTCGGAACTTTGAGCACTTTTATGCCTTTGTTTATCCAAGAAACTAAGGTTAATTTGAATCCGGGATTATTTTATTCTACGGCGGCTATCGCCAGTTTCAGTTTGCGGTTGGTGACGGGGCGGGCTTCGGACAAATACGGCCGCGGCTTGTTTATTTCTGGCGGCTTAATCTGTTACGCCGTGTCTATGTTATTGTTGTATTTTGCTAACAGCAGCGGTGCTTTTTTAATCGCGGCTTTGGTTGAAGGTACGGCTGGCGGTACTGTTATGCCAATGATGGTGACGCTGATGTCGGATAGGTGCGAACCTCAAGAAAGAGGTCGTTTGTTTTCGATTTGTATTGGTGGGTTTGATTTGGGGATTGCGCTTGCTGGCCCGACTTTGGGTTTTGTTGCTGAACAAGTTGGCTACAGGAATATGTTTGGTTTGGCGGCTGTTCTGGCTGCTTTGGCTTTGCTGATTTTTGTTACTTTGTGTAGCAAGAATTTGTCTCATTCGCTTAAATTTGCGATCGGGCGTGGCAAAGATGTTTATGCTTTGAATAGGTGACAGGATGGGGACGGGCAAGATGCCCATCCCACAAAAAAATGGAATGGGCATCTTGCCCGTCTTAGCTATTTTTGCAATCTTGTTTATTGTCCGATACAGTTTAGATAAGATCTCAAGATAGTAAAAGCGATGTGAAAAATAGACTCTGCGATTGCTTCGTTCCTCTCTTCGTCTCGGGACGGGCTCTCCGGCCCATCCCACAAGAAAAAAGTTTTGTGGAATGGGCCGGAGAGCCCGTCTTAGCTATTTTTGGAATCTTGTCTGTTGTCGATCGCACTTGGCAACTTTAAACAACAAACGCACCCTACAAAATACTGTAAGATGCGTCGCTTTTGATAATGGGCTTGGAGGGATTCGAACCCCCGACCTCATGGTTCGTAGCCATGCACTCTATCCAACTAAGCTACAAGCCCCTGTCGAGTTCAGACTTAATCTAAAATTGATTAAGTTCTTTTCTCACAGAATCTAACAGTAACACCTTTACTAAAATAATGCAAGACCTTTCCGAAACTTTTTCTAAATTGCCCGATCGCGCGCAGCTAACTCACCTCGACAACAGCGGGGAAGCCCAAATGGTGGATGTTTCGGCGAAAGTGGCAACTGTGCGCCAAGCTGTGGCTGCGGCGCGGGTGCGGATGCTGCCGGAGACGTTTGCGGCGATCGAAGCGGGGAATGCGCCGAAAGGCGATGTATTGGGCACTGCAAGGCTGGCTGGAATTATGGCGGCTAAGCAGACGGCGAATCTGATTCCTCTGTGTCACCCTCTGCCCATTAGCAGCGTGGAAGTGCAGGTGATACCGGATGCTGGGTTGCCGGGGTATCAAATTCGGGCGACGGTGAAAATTAAGGGCGAAACTGGTGTGGAAATGGAGGCGATGACGGCGGTTTCGATTGCAGCGCTGACTCTGTACGATATGGCTAAGGGGTTGTCCAAGTCGATCGCCATTGAATCGATTCGACTGGTAAGCAAAAGCGGCGGCAAATCGGGAGACTATCAAAATTTAGAGGGATAAAGTTCCGGCCTTGGGGGGAGGCAGAATTCAAAAAGTAGCACTTATGCTTAAAATAGGCACAGAACTACTAACATCAAGTGAAAAACTATGCCTCCTCGTTGGCCCCGCAAACCCGATCGCAAAGACCCTGAGTACCGTCAATTAGACGATCGCATGAATTTTGCGATCCACGTCGGTCTTTTTTCTGCTTCCAATTCTGGTTTGTGGTTTGTTCAAAATTTGCAAAAGGCTGATTGGCCTTGGGCAGTTACAGTGACGGGTGTATGGGCTCTAGTAGTTTTGGCCCACGCGATTTTCATTTTTGCGATCGCCGATTATTCGCCTTTAACCAAAGATTCTGGTTGAAGGGAGTTGTCGGCGATTTGTTAACTGTTTTAATCCAGCACAAATAATTTGCTTTTTTAGATATGGCTAATACTACAGTTGCGATCGAATCCTTAGCCGCCCAAATCGGCGAAAATGTCTACATTGACATTGCCAAGTGGCATTTATATCTCCGTGATGCCCACCTGCATACCGTTGTTGCCCAACAACTTTACCCGATGCTGGAAGATGGCAGTTTAAATGATGACAAAGTTGCACGAGTTTTGCAAGGTATTTCAGTTAAGCTCGGTGGCGGTAAGCGGGAAGTGCCGCTGGCAGATTTGATTCCGATGCAGTGTCAAGTGCAATTGATGGATGTTCTTGAGGAATTTCAACGGGATATGTGATCTCAATTATTGATTGGGATTTAAGTGCGATCGCCCTTAATTTGACTTAAGGGCGATCGCACTTTTCATTATTTGCCTAAATCAACCAGAAATTAGCAGGGGTAATCGCATTCGCACTTACTCCAACCATCACACCTAACTGCTCCCCTGTCAAGAGGTTTTCGATCGGAGTTCCCTGAGTATTTTGAGTTATTCCCAACTGGCTAACACTCAAACCATCGGTTAGTGCGATCGAATCTCGATTGACGGTAAAATCAGCGATCGTATCAAATCCTCCATCGGCTTCTAAGACAAATAGATTGTTACCGCTACCGCAAATTAAACTATCATTTTGCAACTTCTATCTCGTAGCTGATGGCACCCTAGGCTTTTAATTACTAGGAAATTAGCAAAGTGCGATCGCACTGTCTGTGATTGAGTTCGCTTATTTACAATTATTTATATTTTTCTGATTATTGATCGCGGTGAATTTAGGGAATGGTGGGGCGGTGGCGCGATCGTAAATATTAAACAAAATGGGACTAAGTAAGTAGGCGCCAATAAATCGGTGCGGTGTAACAGAATGTGTATGGGTGTCAGGGAGCAATTGCTTGACTTCACTTCACTTCGTCTCGATCGCTATTTGAATACTTGTATATTTTCATACTCATTTACTTAATTGACAGCTAAAAAAGAGTGAAGCAAGATCCTCTTTTGTCCCTCTTTTTAAGGGGGATGCAAGGCGGATCTAAATTTGAAGGAGAAGTTTAAAAATACACCTTATAGCCCCGGACACCAGAGATTTAATTGTCACATCCAGCGTAATTTTTGCAATCAAAAATGCTATGGGGAGGCTTGTCGGGAATGCCACCCAATATTTTTACATTTTTTTAAGATAGCGGTTTGCCAGAATTTGCTCGCGCAATTATAGAGGTTTGCGATCGCCTGAAATCCTTTAAAAACAAGGCATTGACTTGTCTCCACTGAATATCTTTACGGCACTACACTGAAACCGCTCTGATAACATTTCTTAAAACAAAGCAACACATAAGTTCAGATCGTATCAAGAGCAGATATCGCGAAATAACCAGCCGTAAATACATTCAAGACAGTCGAATTCAAGCATGGACTCGATCGAGAGCAACAATAATTAAAAAATCTGTTTTACTTGACAACGTAAAACAATCAGGTTAGAACAATGCAAGTGACAGATATAGGACTTACGCAAGAAAACGCATATCTGTCATTCTTTGCTGTGCATCGCAATCTCAACTCTATGTTTTTTGTGGTTCATGCGTAAGTCTTGAGACCTAAAAGTTTGTTTGCTAAAGTATTGGCAAACTCTAAAACTTTTATATCTCTTTTTTTTGCAAACAAAGACAGCTTACAATCACAAAAAGATCACAGGTGCAAGCTACAATAACAAATTTTGTACAAAACTACCGCAAACTATGAACACAACAAGCGTGATTCAGAAATCGGAAAGCTTCGGGTACAAGCTTGCCAATTATTTCGTCAAAAACTATCAATGTCTGATTCAAAACCCTCGACTATTTTTGATGCGTAAATTTGCTCGTTTCGAGATTGTACGCGACTGGGCAACGATGTTATTGAAGCGTCCAGCTAAATCTCATGTTATCAGTCAAGAAAATGCTTCAGTTCTGGGAAAGTTGGATGTAGATGCGATCGCTGCTACGATCGAAACCGATAGTTGTTATCAAAATCTTCAGCTACCCGAAGATACAGTTCAAGAACTTTTGAAATTTGCCAGTTCTACAGTTGGCTACATTAACAGAGATGCCAACCGTCCCTACCACTACAAAGGAACAGAAAAAGTAGGTGCGGACTTACCCAAAAATGCCCGCGTTTGCAGCTATATGAGTAACGGAAACCAGTCTTCAACCCTGAAAGAACTGGAAAAAGACCCCGGCATACTGGCTATTGCAGCTAAATTTCTGGGTGCCGAACCAGTACACATGGGCAGCGAAATATCGTGGAGTTTCCCAGTTCCAGCAGAAAACCACATCCAGCAACGCAAGGCAGCCCAAGTATTTCACTACGATTTAGACGACTATCGGTTCATTAAGTTTTTTTTCTACCTTACCGATGTCGATATGTTCAGCGGGCCGCACACTTATGTTTCTGGAACTCACAAAGGCAAAAAGTTGATGCACCAGCTTATAAGTACGCGCTGTGCAGACATCGATGACGAAAAGATTGTTGAATATTACGGCGCTGAAAATGTGGTGAATGTCTGTGGCAAAGCTGGTTTTGGGTTTGTAGAAAATCCCCTTTGCTTTCACAGAGGAACGCAGCCAACTGAGAAACCGCGCTTGATGCTGCAAATAGAGTATACCATTAACGACTACGGCAACATTCACGAGGCTTTGGGTTGCTAGCAAGTCAACCTCGTCAATCAGGAAGTCTTGTCTGTCTGTCGAGACTTTTTAGATTATTCTCTGGGGCAGTGGGACGCTCCTAAAACATGATTCAGATGCCAACAGAAACTATATTATCTACCAAAACGGCCGCGAATGCGATCGACAAACATCTCAACTTCCGGCAACTTCATCTGATGCACAAAAATGGCAAAAACTCCCAACCCTGCCAAACTCGCCACACTCAACTGCACTAATTGAATTACCAAACCTTCAGTACCCAAAACTCTTTGACAGCCTTGCAGAGTAGCCAAGGACACGAAAGCAGTTAGAGAACTACCACAAGCTAACCCCAAAAAAGGCAAACTCCACTCCCCCCAAGGCAAGCCACCCAGCTTTTTATCTAATAAGTACAAAAACATAATCATCGAAACTAGATTCACTCCCACCGTCGCCAAAACTAATCCGGGCGCGCCGAAAGCTCCTACTAACAAATAATCCAGCAGCCCATTTAAAAAGATATTGATAATACTGACACGAAAAGGGGTTTCCCCGTCTCCCAAGGCATAAAATACCCGTACCAAAACGTCGCGGCCCAAATACACAAACATTCCAATACCGTAAGCCATCAATATCGGTATGACAAACTGCGAGGCTGACAGATTAAAAGCACCGCGTTCGTAAACAATGCGGACGATGGGTGTAGCCAGTGTCACCATTAAAGCGCTTAAGGGCATCATTGTCAGCGCAGTCAAAATTAAAGCTTGACGAATTTTATCTTTTAATTCCTGCCAGTCTTTGGGTTCGGCAAGGCGAGAAAATATTGGCAAAAATGGTACTAAAATTACATTAGAAATAATGCCTAAAGGAGTCATAACCAACAAGCCGCTGTAGCCCATGGCAGATGCAGCTTGAGGGATGTAGGATGCGAAAAACAAGTCAGTATAAACGTTAATTTGCAGCATTCCCGAGGATAAGGTAGCAGGAACCATCACCTTAACTACTTCTTGCACTCCGGGGCGTTTAAAATTAAACCGCAAACGCAATTTTCCCAATCCCGCGCGCCACTGCGCCGCCAGTTGCACTAACCACTGCAAAACTGCTCCTGCTAAAGTTCCCCAAGCTAATACTAAGCCACCGATTAGTGCGTATTGTGGCTGAGTAATTTTTTCTCCGAGTTGTAGCGCGAGAATTCCTAAACCGCCGACAAGTGCAACGCTGGAAAATA
This sequence comes from Microcoleus sp. PH2017_05_CCC_O_A, assembly GCF_020738785.1. Classification (NCBI taxonomy): domain Bacteria; kingdom Bacillati; phylum Cyanobacteriota; class Cyanophyceae; order Oscillatoriales; family Microcoleaceae; genus Microcoleus; species Microcoleus sp. PH2017_05_CCC_O_A. The sequence continues at coordinate 39,047 of NZ_JAEQCB010000005.1, forward strand.
AAGGGCTGATCGAAGGAAGCCAGTACATATCGGCGGCGTTGAGTGTGCCGAAACCAATGCCGATTAAGCCTGAAAGCAATGCCATCGGCGCCATAATCCGAAATTGTTGGACGGCTATTGCTTTGATTTCTAAACCTTCTGCTGTTCTATTTAACCCGGGTGCTACTAAATCGATCGCCTGATCTGCAAAAATAATTAAAGCGATTGTTACCAACAGCAATATGCCGCCAACTAATGTGGTGATTGTCTCGACTAAGGGTGCAGCTTCTTTTTTGTCGCGGCGGGCTAAAACGCTGACGATCGCGCTGTGAAATGGCCCGTTAATGCCTCCCAGTAAAATAAATAGGAAACCGGGGATGACGTAGGCGTAGTTGTAGGCATCGACGGCGACACCGACTCCAAAGGCTGCTGCGATCGCAATTTGGCGCACCAATCCGAAGACTTTGCTAATCAGAGTGGCGACTGCGACAATACCGGCAATCCCTGCTAGGGAACGAGAGGGCTTCTGGGTTTCAGACACAAATGGTTACAAACGCTAGTGCTAAAAGGCTTTGCTAAGTTTAATAGCAAATCTGGACGATCGTAACATGAATTGTAATTGGTCAACTACCCTCCCTCCCCTGAAACTGCCTCAAGCGAGACAGTTTCAGATTGTGAATTTTAAGCAAAAAGCTTCTTCTTCAATAAAATCAAGGACAGAATGAGGGTTTTAGCGATCGAAACTGAAAAATGAAATAATTGTGTTCAAACTTTGCAATACTTGCCTACAAAGGGTTTCAGAGATTTTATTTTTGTCCGTAGGGGGGGTGAGCAATTACGAAAAAACTTAGTTAATCAACATAATAAATGCACCCTAAAAAAAACGACAGTTAAGGGTACATAAACGCCAGAACTATCAATTGGCTTTGCCTACTTGTAGGTCTTAAGATCTACAAAGCCTCATAGAACTCATTTGAGATCTATTGCTATAACTGCAAGCCTTGCGATCTATGAATTTTGGCTGTTTTGCTAGAGTTGGTTACGCAGCTATCGTCAACAGTTTATTGAGTTATACCAAACGGCTTACTTGCAAGCCTTATCGGTCAAGAAAAGATGTCAAATGAGTTCTATATGGTGAAGGTATTAGTCGCAGCGCTCCCTGAACTCTCTCAAAGTAGCAGTCCTACAATCTAGATGGAAACTGCGTTTGAGGTGCGCTTACCCTGACCTAGTATCATGTATTATATGTGGATATACTGCATTGGGTAGATCCACTAAAAAATCAAAGCTTGTGCGATCGAGTGACGGTGAAAAAATAGTTAAAGCTGAGATGTTACGCCATTGTCAGCAATAGGCATCTTGCCTGTTCATAAATAAGTAAAAAACAGTTTGTTGGTAATTAATTGATAAATTAGATATTTGGATTTTTTTAACCGCAGAGGCCACAGAGAGCGCAGAGGAAGAGAAGAGAGATGAGTAATTGTGATAGCGACTCACATCTAGAGGATATTCAAGCTGCGATCGCGCCGAATGAAGCTGGACACGATCGGGAGCTGAACAGTGATAGGATCAAATCGCTACATCCGCTCTTCCTCTGCGCCCTCTGCGCCCTCTGCGGTTAAAAAAATCCAAAACAACCATAAATCTTATAAAATGTTCCCATTAAATAAAGAATCAGCACTCCCAGATGAAGATTTGATGTAGATTTGGCCGATCGCACCCATCACAGGTGACAACTAATATAGTGATTTTGCTATGGTTGTTAAGGCTGGTCGATCGGGAAGAGCAGATTTCACAGTAAAATGTACAGTTCGCTAACCCTTCCGCGCAGGTGAGGTTCGATTTTAACAACTAATTAGCTCACCTCAAAAACCAACATCGTTTACTAAAGGCTTCAACAAGCAATCCCGAAGGAGTAAAAAATCATGGTTCAAACTCAAGAACTTTCTCAAACATTAACTCTGCTCGCATCTGCTGCACCCAACGGAATTTCCGCTACAGAATCACGCCCGTGGGGTTCTTTTACAACACTTGAAGAAGGCCCGGGATACAAAATTAAGCGGATCGAAGTCAAGCCGGGACACCGCCTCAGCCTGCAAATGCACCACCACCGCAGCGAACACTGGATCGTAGTTTCCGGTACTGCAAAAGTTACTTGTGGCGAAACCGAAGAAGTTCTATTTACAAATCAGTCTACCTATGTTCCACAGTGTATTTCTCACCGTCTGGAAAATCCGGGAGTGATTCCCCTGGTTTTAATTGAAGTGCAGAATGGTGAATATCTCGGAGAAGATGATATTGTGCGCTTTCAAGACGATTATGCGCGGACAGAATCTAAGGCTAAATAACCTATAAACTGGTTATTTGTTATTTGTTATTTGTTATTTGTTATTCGCACCAATCAGTAACCAGTAACCAATAACCAGTAACCAATAACCAGTAACCAGTAACCAAATAAAATTAATGATTCATCTAAGCAAAACAGCAGCGACAGAAGTAAAGCGCCTCAAGTCAAAGTATCCGAACCCGAATGCTTTGTTTCGTCTGGGCGTGGAATCGAGCGGCTGTTCCGGTTTGTCTTATACAATGGCATTTGACGATGCACCCGTCCCAGAAGACACTCTCTGCGAGTCCGAGGGAGTTCAAGTTGCGATCGACCCCCAGCACTTAAAATATCTCAACGAGCTCACCTTAGATTATTCAGAAGACTTGATGGGCGGAGGTTTCCGATTCCACAATCCCAATGCAGCCCAAAGCTGTAGCTGCGGCAACTCCTTTTCTGCTAAAGAATAATCAACTGTTCTGGGTAATGGAGATATTTTGACGGTATCAGAACTTTTTCCTGGTTGGGAATTGCCAATTTGTGAACTGTGACCGCCAATTTTTACAGAAGCTGAAACTGAAGGATAATCTCGCATTTTAATATAAGTAGTTTGAACGAACCGCGAAGACGCAAAGGACGCGAAGGAAGAGAGGAGAAGAGAAAAGAAAGATTTAACAATGGCAAATAAATCAGAAAAACCCCAAGATTGGTATAGCGAATATATCGCCACCTACAGTTACGAACAGCGAAAAAATTGGTACAGCCAAATCGCAGGTTTCTACCACAAAACTAGACCGCGCTATCCTCAACAACTAATTAATCGCGTTGTTGAATTAGCCGAACTCCCCTCAAATGCCAACATTCTTGAAATCGGATGTGGCCCCGGAATAGCCACTGTTCCGTTTGCGGAATTAGGTTTTGCAATGCTTTGTCTCGAACCCAGTCAGCCAGCTTGTCAGCTAGCACAACAAAACTGTGCAACTTATCCATCTGTAGAAATTAAAAATCAAACTTTGGAAGAGTGGGAATTAGAAGCTGATAAATTCAATGCTGTACTGGCGGCGACTTCTTTTCATTGGGTGTCACCGGAGATTCGCTATCAAAAAACGGCCGCCGTATTAAAAGATAAAGGTTCATTGATTTTGCTCTGGAATGCCGGAGTTTTGCCAGAAGATGAAGTTTACCGAGTTTTGGATGAAGTTTATCAAAATCAAGCTCCGTCTCTAGCAGTATATCATGCCAAAGAAAGAGCCAATCAAGCAGAAAGTATCAAAGAACTCGGACAAAATATCATCGACTCAGGCCTGTACGAGGATTTAATTTACGAACAGTTAGTATGTGAAATTACCTACAGCATTGAGGATTATCTGAATCTTTTGCAGACTTACTCAGAGTACATCGCGCTAGACGATGGCACGAAAAATTCTTTGTTGGCAAGTTTGCGGGAAGCGTTAGCAAAAAACTGCGAAAATATCATCAAAGCTTCCTATATTTCAGCATTTCATATTGCCAAAAAACTTTAGCACTTTTTCTCTTCTCTTTCTTCGTGTCCTTCGCGTCTTCGCGGTTCGTTAAAAAAACCTTATTTACCAATCTGAGGTGGAATTGGTAACAAAAAGGTTCGTAGTGAGGACTTTAGTCCTCGGAAAGAAGGACTAAAGTCCTCACTACAAACCTATTGTAGTATGGCTGCTGAGAATTGTCCACTGCATTAACTGCTGCCATTCGGGAGATTGAGTTAATAAATCTGCATCCAATTCATTGCCAGTATCCTGCGAAAATTCCGTAAAACACTCCGCCCAATTAATTACTGTTTCCACTGGCAAATAAGGCGTATAATTCCAAGAACGCTGCAAAAATTCTGCCATCTCAACAGGATGACCGGTGCGGTGCAAATACCAAGCAATCCAAACCAACGTACTGTACTTGATTTGCTTTTCCAACAAACGTATTTTATCCGGCACTTCGGGCCGCGCAAAAAAATTGTCCATTACCGCCGCCAAGGATTTAGCCTGCGGTAAACCTTTGTACATGGCACTTTGTTCGTGCTGGCGGTAGCAAACTGTTATTTGTCGCAGCCACTCTGTTTCGCATCCCATTAAGGCTAAACGCAGCGCTAAATCTGTATCTTCGGCTGGTGGAAATCGAGGATCGAAACCGCCCGCTCGCTCTAACCAATGGCGGCGAAACATCATCGCGCTGGGCAATACTGGTTTCCACCGCAGCCACATTTCTAAGTCTAATTTAGGGACGTTTTCCCAGGGTTTGACATCTTTGATAGGTTCGCCTATGCTGTTGACTTGACGCCAGCCGCTGTGGACTATTCCTAGATTTGGTTGCGCTCTAAATACAGCAATTTGTGCTGCTAATTTCTCGGGTAAAAAGTAGTCATCTGCATCGAGAAAGGCGATGAATTCTCCTTGCGCTAGTTCGATGCCGCGATTTCGGGCAATGGAAACTCCTTGATTTTGTTGGTAAATGTAGCGAATGCGATCGCTATATTGCTCTAAAACTAATTTGGTGTCGTCTCGGGAACCGTCGTCTACTACAATAATTTCCCAGTCAGTATAGGTTTGGTGCAGCACGCTATCTACGGCTTGGCCGACGTAAGCAGCACAGTTGTAAGCCGGAATCACCACGCTTACCTGCGGAGTTCGATCGCTCATCATGAATATCAAGTCCGAAGCATTAGAATCTATACAGGCTGGGCGGATTTACTAAAATCCCTGGCTGTGAAATCCAGAAAAATTATACACTCGCGCCTCAAAGATTTATTTATCAAATCTAGTTGCGTCTTTATTATAATACGTCTAAGGTGCGCCAGAGACTGACGCACCGGATAAGCGATGCTTTTTGAGCATAAATTTGGTTCAAGAATTTGCCAAAGTAAGTTGGCGCGAATTCAGTAAATCGTGGGGGCGAATTCCTAAAGGGTTGCGATCGCCTTTTACCTTTAAATACTTCTGAGCTATTTGCAAAACCTGTTCCGGATTGGGCGGCTTGCTCAAAAAATCGGAAGCACCTGTAAGTTTGGCTCGCGTGCGATCGATTATACTGTCTTTACCAGTCAAAAACACGATCGGAGTTTCCCGAAAACTCGGTGTTTGTCGCAAAAAATTACACAAAGCAAAGCCGTTTGTCTTCGGCATTACCACGTCCATAAAAATTAAAGCAGGCTTTTGTTTGGCAATGATGCCCACTCCATCCATCGGATCTTGAATTTTTAGAACTCGATACCCCGCCGGCAATAAAATTTGCTGTAAAAATTCGCATACTGTCGGACTGTCATCGATACAGGCAATCAAAGGGCGAACCTGCCCAGCCATCGACGCAGCAAGGCGCCACTGTTCTATAGGCGACGGTAAGTCTGGTACTGTGCGGAAATTTACTAAACCCTGCTTCATGTAATTAACTAAAGCGCGAGTTGCGACTGTCACGCACTGCTTTTTCTTCAATGCAATATCCCAAAGAGTATTCTCGCCGTTAAATACGTTAGCCAAAGCTATCAAAGAGTTAGAACTAAATCGATTTTCCTGCAACTGGGCAGACGCTTTTAAAAGGGGTGCTTGTTCTGGTTCTACCAGCCACAAACCCATGCCTTTCCACTTCTGCCAAATTAGTTCTGTAGAGTACATAATTTGTTCTACTTCCGTTACAGACAGCAGCAAAGAAGAGATTACTTTAGAAAAATATTTTTCCGACGGACGCCACTCCCGACGCAAACCCGATTGACCGATCAGAGCAAAGAATACTTCGGAAACGCTGCTGTGGACGATCGCCTTAGCTTGTTGCAAACTCATTTCGCTGGCCGCTAGCCCTTGCTGAATCAGTTGATATTCCCACAGTTCCCGAGCTTCGAGATCTCTAAGATCCACTTGAAAGTTGCGACAGTGTTGTCCAATAGCCCTGTACCAGCGCCTCGCTCTGTGCGCTCCTCCTGTGGCATAAACCAAACTACCCTGAAAAAAGTATAGTTGCCACTGTTGCTCACCTTGCTCTAATAGCAGTTTTCCCGTTGCTTGTTTCTGGCTGAGGACTGCCAAAGTATGAGACAGCATTTTGTACCCGATTGCGGTAGCAGACATATCAACTCGCATCCCCTGTACTCCTGTTTTCCCTATTATATCGCTGCTGAGTTTGGGAAAAAAACAGTAATATTACTGAATTGTGTTCAAAAAAACACACTACCTGATGCGAGTTTAACCCGATCGGGTATTCATACAATTTCTCCAAAATAATGCAACTATAAGTGCGATCGAAATCCTTAATTGATCCGGTATTCCGAAATCTTAAATCTCAAATCTCAAAAAGGTATGATTCCCCTCGGGAGTTTTAGCTATAAGGATGCGTTGACAGTTGACTAATAACTAATGACGTTGGACGTTCGCTCGGGGGAGACGCTGGCAAAACATGACGTTGGACGTTGGACGTTCGCTCGGCGGGGACAGCAAAACATGACTAATGACTAATGACTAATGACTAATGACTATCTTTGGGAGGTACGGGATCGTAACCCCCTGGATGAAAAGGATGACAGCGCAAAATGCGCTTAACTGCGATCGCTCCGCCGCGGGCCGCCCCAAATCTTTCTATGGCTTCGATCGCGTATTGGGAACAAGTGGGCTGAAATCTACAGGCGTTAGGCAAATAAGGAGAAATCCCCATTTTGTAGCCTCGAATTAATCCGATCAGCAATACTTTCACAATCTTGACCTCAGCGTTTGATTAAATTAATTGCAAAATGTTGTCCCATACCGCTGAAAGCTAGGTTAATCCACAGCATCCCCAAAGGTTCCAACAATCTAGCTTGTTTGAGTGTCCCTGCATCTACAACTTCAAATCCGATATCTTCCGCAAGATTGGTGACAATTTTCTTCGCATCTGCATTGTCTCCGCAAATAAAAGCAGTTGCTGTTTGCGAACCGAACTGCAAGTTTTCACGCACAGCTTGCGCCAATGTTGTTAAACGCTTTCACAACTTGCGCTCCGATCGCCCATTTGGCAATTTCTTCGCCTGCGGAGGTAGTGTATCCGATTGTCAGTCCAGCAGCAAGTCCAGCGGGTGTCATCTCGATCGGGTTAGTTGCGTCAATGATAATTTTGCCAGTCAAATCTCCGGCTTGTGCGATCGCCTCTTGCGTGCCATTCCAACGCGTAGCTAAGATCGAAACTTGACCGTGACTTGCAGCTTCCCCAACGCTAGCGGCTCGCGCATTTCCTCCTGTAGCTTCCACAGCAGACTGCACTTTTGCACTCTGCGGATCTCTGACGCCAAATACAATGGAGTGACCTTTTGCTGTTAAAATGCGTCCGAGAGTTCCGCCAACATTTCCCGCGCCAATTATACCTATTTTCATTTTTACCTCTTGGATAGCTAAAAGACAATTTGAGGAGACAATATGGTACTTGTTTCGGAGTTTGCTACTTGACCGATACCTAAAAAAATACCATCAGGGTCGTAAACTTGCAAGGGATAGGGAGGTTTGGTTATTAAGTTTTCAGGGGGATTGTTGCTACTTTCCTCGGCTTCTATCGCGGTTTCGGGAATGGGGAGGCGCTGTCCTTGAAACCAGCGTTTGGTATATTCAGGAGAAAGGACGATCGCACCTAAGTGTCTCAAAACCGCCGATGGCAAAATCGGGCTGAATGTATTCTCCTGCAATTGCACTTCTAATTCTTCAAACGTGAGACTTTGGTCGATCGAGAAACCGCTGCTTTCGGTGCGAGTCAAACCAGCCAAAGTACCGCCGGCATTCAAGAGTGCGCCCAAATCCCGGGCGATCGCCCGAATGTAAGTACCCGCCCCGCAGGCGATCGACAAATCCAATTCTGGAAAATCGCCGGGCCGCCAATCCAAGATATCCAGCCGAAACACCTCAACATTCCTAGCCGCAACTTCCACAGTTTCGCCTTTTCTAGCTAACTCATAAAGCCGTTTTCCTCCCACCTGAACCGCACTAAAACTCGGCGGAAATTGTTCTATTTTGCCGATAAAATTCGGCAGTGCAGCTTGCACTTGTTCTAAACTCAACTCCGGGACAGGTTTAGAATTCAGGATTTCTCCTTCTAAATCGTCCGTAGCGGTAGTTAAGCCAAACCGAATCGTACCTCGGTAAGCTTTGTGGTGTTGGAGGAATTGCAGCAGTCTGGTTGCTCTTCCCAGGGCGATCGGCAAAACGCCAGTCACAGCCGGATCGAGGGTTCCTCCGTGTCCCACTCGTTTGAGTTTCAATATTCGGCGCACTCGCCCCACGCAGTCGTGAGATGTCATGCCCGCAGGTTTGTTGAGATTGAGAAAACCGTCAATAGTCATTAGTAAGAAGGAAGAAGGAAGTTCGGCAAGGGATTGTATAACGGATGTAACTCACATCTTGTACCATTCTCAAGAACAGGCAAGATGCCTGTTCCACAAAAGATGAATTTTCTGGTGGAACAGGCATCTTGCCTGTTCATCAAGGGCTTATCGACATTGGTGCAAGATCTCAGATGTAACGGATTTAGTGAAAATCGATTCGAGGGAAAATGGAACAAGGAACAAGAAAGAAGGAAAAAGAAAAGTTTTGAGATTACTTTGTTGGTCGCAACGCTTCCCGGTTTTGAGTTAAAAAGTTAAATATTGAAACTTAAAACTCAAAAGAACCTGCAAGCCCAATTACCAATTACCAATTACCAATTACCAATCCCCATTACCCATTCCCAATTAAAAAATAAAGTCCGTCCGAGAGATAGTAACTCCCAATACAGTAGCCAGAGTTTCCTTGGTACTTGTAAACTGAACAATTGTACTCGGCACGGTTCCGGCCCCAGCAGAAATGGTGAGTTCGGCAAAAGTGAGGTCGGCTCTCAAGCGAATTTTATCCGTACCAACAGTAAAATCGGTAATCACATCGCCATCTGCCGATCGCCCGATCACAAAAGTATCATTCCCTGCGCCACCAGTTAAAGTATCTCTGCCGCGATCGCCCGACAAACAATCATCGCCCAGGCCACCAAACAGCGAGTCATCGCCGGCACCGCCAAAAAACGTATCATTGCCCGCGCCGCCCAACAAAGTATCGTTGTCTTGGTTGCCAAACAGCAAATCATTGCCATCATCCCCGCTTACCGAGTCAGCACCTTTCCCCCCGTAGAAAGTATCGTCGCCCGCGCCGCCCAAAACGCTGTCGCGGGCTGCACCGCCGAACAGCAAATCATTACCAGCGTCGCCCTGTATTGAGTCGTCCCCGTCACCGCCGTAGAGGCTATCGTCTCCCCCCAAACCTAAAATGGTGTCAGCGCCTCCCAAACCGAAGATCAAGTCAGCGCCGGCAGTACCGCTGAGGGAGTCAGGGCCGCTGGTGCCATTGCGAGCGGTAGCAGAGCCTCCGGGTCTGGTACCCGGGCTGGTTGGGGTTGGGGTTGTGATTACGATCTTAACTGGTACTGCTGATGGCATGGTTTTGAAGACTGGTAGAAATTTGCCATTCTAACTTAGCCTAAAAGCGTAAGTTACAGAAACTACTATGAACACCAGGTGTCTTGAGGCGGGGAAGTGTTCAACAGTTGACAGTTGACAGTTGACAGTTGACAGTTTGAGAGCGACTTCTACCCTTAAGTCCGAGGATTGGAGTAATGAATAGTCTGATTTTAATTTCTCCCTCACTCGTGAGAGGCTTTCAACCAATTATTTCTGGTAAAAAATCTGTTAGCAGCGTTGCTTGTTTGAGGATAAATTCAAGTAGCGTTGGCTGGCAAACAATTCTGCATTTAAATTGCATATTTGGAGCGGCGTCTGACCAACGGCTCACTCCTGGTTTGATTATTTCTTGATGTCCAATTTCAGTGCTGAGCGAGCCGATCGCCTTTGACGAAATAAATCTGCCCATCAATAGTTACGATCGTATAGTTTGGCAGTTGGTTCAATACATAAAATTTAGGTATAACCTTCATTCAGTTGACAGTTGACAGTTGACCTGGGACAGCGACCTCTACCTGGAAGTCCGAGGATTGGAGTAATGAATAGTCTGATTTTAATTTCTCCCGATCGGGGACAGGCTTTAAACCAATTCTTTCTGGTTTAATTTTTATTAAAGATTACAGTTATAGTAAAATTAAATATATGTTAAAAGTAGCCTATAGCTTTTAAGAGATAAATGAGAAGCGCGAAAGAATTATTCCTCACCAGCTTGACCGCTATTACTATGAGTTGGGGATCTGTCACCGTCATTCAGGGGATACCGGGGGCGATCGCCCAGACAAAGGTTCCGATGAGACTGCAACACGGGGAAGGAACCTATACCCTTACGGTGTCAGAGACGGACACCACAAAATCTGCTTATGGGGGTCAGTTGCGCCTCTATGACGTGCATATTGCTAAGATGTTTGAGGTGACCTATGCTGATTGCCAGGAGATCCCTAGGGCTGGCTTTAGAGATTGGGAGTACAGGGCCGGAAATGGCAGAATTAGCATGGGGACATTCAGAATCACCTGTCAGTTGGCTGGAGATATTGCGAACACTTACGGTTTAGGCAAACGAGAGCGTAGTGCGATTTCATATTCTCAGGAGGAGGCTGGGCCGCCAATATTGAGAACTCGTTCTATCCGAATTTTAGACATTACTGGCAATAAAGTCGATCGCTGGCTGAATTTTGTGCAGAGTTTTCGAGCAATATAAAGAAATAGGCTTGGGTTAGCGCTATTTGTCATTGCTGTCCCCGCGAAGCAATCGCAGAGATTATGGCATTTCTCAATTAAGTAAGGTGCGTACTGAGCAATTACCTTGTCAACCCAAGCGTATTGCCATATAAAAATAACTTCTAGGAGGCTATAAAAATGACAACCCTATCGAACGAACAAACAGCGATTATCCGTACAGAAAGAGGACTGTCCATCGCAGGTACGCGCATCACTATCTACGACATCATGGACTATGTGACGGCTCAATATCCGCCTAAGTTTATCAGAGGATTATTTGACCTTACAGAAGAACAAATTAACGCAGCTTTAGCTTATATTGAGGCAAATCGCGCTGATGTTGAAGCCGAGTATCAAATTGTTCTTAAGGAAGCTGAGGAACTGCGACTATACTACGAAGAAAAAAATCGCGATCTGATTGCTCGAATTGCGGCGCAACCACCAAAACCAGGAACGGAAGTGGCTTGGGAAAAACTTCGAGCGGCTAAGGCAAAACGTGAGGCTAAAGCATGATTTTTTTGATAGATCATAATCTCAACGGACACGCCATAATTTTCTTTGGTTCTATTGCTAATCAAGGTTGGCTTGATATCATCCCAATTCGTTTTGTCACCTTTGCACAAATGGAATTACCCATCAATAGCGATGATAGAGTAGTTTGGCGGCTTGCTCAAGAAAATAAGATGATTTTGCTCACAGCTAATCGCAGTATGAAAGGTAAGGATTCTTTGGAACAAGTAATGCGCGAAGAAAATACTCCTAATTCATTACCTGTGATTACGATTGGAAATGCTGATAGATTACTGAATGATTCGGAATATCGAGAACGTTGTGTTGAGAGTCTAATAGAGATTGTGCTTGGTATTAATGGCTATATGGGTGTAAGTCGGCTTTTCATCCCATGAGGTTGGTCGAGATTGTTGAAGAAGTGCGATCGCAATTTGATTACCAATAGATATTGCGATCGCGCTTCTTCTGCTACTTATGAAGTTTGAATTTAATTTCAATTAATCAATTCTAGTAAACCTAATACCCCAAGCAGTAAATGTATTTGCATCTACAATACTTAGCTGATTTTCAGCAGAGCAACAAGCTGGTCTATCTGGCCAACCAGTCTTAAAAGTGACAGAAAAAGAACTACCCTTTGATACAGATTGGGGAATTGTTCCTTGAAAAGTTATATTTCCTGCTGGTACACAGTTATCACCTATAATCTTTTTGGCAACTAGAGAATTACCACTAACAGAAATCTGTACTTCTTCTGTTAATCCTCCTCTTTCACAAGTGTAACCATTTCCTCTCCATGTACCTACAAACATTTTACGCCAATATTCCTCTCTAATCTTTGCTGTGAAGTTCTGGCAGTTATTTCCGATTAGCTCGTATTTACCATCTCTTGGTTGAAGTACACATCGATCTGGAAGAATTCTACGGAACTCGCTCACAACTAAACGCACAATATTAGGATTATATTTCTCACGATCGATTGGCACGAAATTATTTACGTTACCCCCGTTAGGTTCTTTCCCACTGTTAAGTGAATTTTTGGAGTATTTGAACCTTCCTTCTGGACCAAAACCAATGTTATCAACTATCTCACCACTATCGCAGAAGAAGATATGTTCGTGGGAAAGTTCCGTATTTGTAATACCTTGTCCTGGTAATATATCTCCACCTGGTTTCCTTAGCTCTGGAGGAAGCCAGTAATTCAATAAACCCTGAACATTCCACGCACCAAAAAACACAGGCTGTTGAGCGAAGACTACATACTTACCACTCTGGAGGCATACTCTTTTGGAGGCAAGGGATTGTGCTTGGGCTGTACCTGAAAAGAACAGAGGAGACAAAAAGCCGAGTGTGGTCGCAATAATAGCCAATTTTTTCATAATGTTATTTCTCTTGACTATCCTCATTGTTCAGAAAAGTCATTAATTGGGCTTGAGCAAGAGCAGAATAATTTATATAGGTTATAAAACACTACTTCAACTTTATTGAATTCGATTGTGTTTTATTTTTATTCAATGATTATATTTTGTCGGTTTTAGCTTTGACAACTCAAAAGAGTCGGATTTAGTACCCAATTTTTCTAACCATCCCGAACCAATTTAGTAGGATTTGGTACAATTCAGTTGACAAAGTAGGATTTAGTAGGATATAGTACATTCAACCGCACTCAACCCAGACCCATGAATGTTGAAGATGTTGTAGAATGGGCGAATAATTCGATTTTTGACAAAACTGGAGAACATCTTACACCTATACAGGAAGCAATACTGATGGGTGTTTGGCAAAGACAAAAATATCCTCAAATCGCTAAAGACTTCCATTGTAGTGAATCTCACGTAAAAAAAGAAGCGGCTAAGTTATGGGAAAAGTTGCGTGAGGAATTAGGAGAAGACCTTAATAAATTAAATTTTCGTTCTAAGTTAGAGAAAAAGTATAGAGTTTCTCAAGCTTCCCAATTAGGTCACTGTTTATTACAAATTGATAATATTAACATCGGGGGTCAATTTATACAAACTATTGAAGATACAAAAATCAGATCGCCCAATCCCCCTAACTCTCCCCAAAATAAAAATCAATCCCCAATCATCGATTTAACAGACGCACCCGAATTAACAAGCTTTTATAACCGCACATCCGAACTCTCCACCCTCAAACAATGGATATTACAAGCCCACACCCGCCTGATTACCGTCTACGGCTTAAGTGGAATTGGCAAAAGCGCGATCGCCCTCAAACTCATCGAACAAATTCAAACCGAATTTGATTATATTATTTGGTTAAGTCTCACCAACACACCCACACTTTTAAGCCTCCAAACCGAACTCAAGCAATTTTTTGGGCGATCGCCACAACCCCCATTACCCACAATCATCGATTATTTCCGATCCTCTCGCTGTTTAGTAATCCTTGATGACGTACAAAATATTTTTAGTAGCAGTCAATTAGCAGGTCAATATTTAACAGGCTATGAAGATTACGGCAAATTTTTCAAACAAATTGCCACATCCTCTCATCAGAGTTGTTTAATCCTCCTCAGTTGGGAAAAACCCAGAGAAATTACTGCTTTAGAAGCACTAAACCGACCCGCACGAACATTACACCTCAAAGGCTTAGGAGAACAAGCCGCAGAAATTATCAGAGAAAAAGGATTAGCTGATGAGGAAAAATGGTCAGACTTGATCGCCTTTTATCAAGGACATCCTTCCTGGCTAAATATCATCGCTGCAACAATTTGGGAATTATTTGATGGTAGCGTTTCCCTGTTTTTAGCGGATGGAACAGATTTATTTTTAGGTGACTTAGAACCCCTTTTAGAATCTCACCTAGAGCGTTTATCAGACTCGGAAAAAAAGGCGTTCTACTGGTTAGCAAGTCAAGATGATGCGGTAGATATTTCCCACGCACCAGCAGATAGTGAATTATCCCGATCGCAATTGTGGCAAGCCATACAATCTTTAGCGCGGCGTGGCTTAGTGCAAAAAATGTTAGTAGGAGGGCGATCGCAATTTCAGATTAATCCTGTATTTAAAGAATATATTCAATCCAAGTAACATTCCACCCATTTATTTCTTAGTCTGCGGAGGCAGACTTTGTTTTTGTAGACGCGGTTTCAACCGCCGGGTTTGTTAAATCATCGATCGCACAAAAGCATTCACCGCATCATATTGATCCGCCATCCGCGAATAAAACTCGATCGATCGCAAATCCAACTCCGGCAAAAGTTCACTCTTACTAACCAACTCATACCCCGTAGAGCGCAAACAATAAACCGAAATTACCCCATCCTCCCAGAACCAAACCTCCTGCACACCCACCCGACGATAGATTTCCAGCGTATCAATTCCACCACTTGTCACTGTCACCTCGATCGCCAAATCTGGAACCGACTTGCGCGTACCCAAACAATAAGACTCATCTGGTTCTTTCCGTGCACCCAACTCCTTCATCCCGATAGTTGTACTACCGCGCCCATAGAAACGAATGTCTTTCGTCCGCATATACATTTCTAAAACCTGACCTAAAGTATTTTTAGGTTCTTCATGAGCATCAGAAAAAGAACCGATAATTTCTAAACACCCATCCAAATAAGTTAAACGCGCCCCAATGTCTGCCAAATCTGCATCCAACTTTTCCAGAGTCTCCCATGTCACGTTTGACAGAAAAGTCGCACCTGTACCCAATCCTGCTTTAGAAATTGCGACAACCATTTGACTTACCTTTTACGATCGCTCTTCCATAATATACGACTTCCAAAACTTGGAGTCTATCTTAATATTCTATTCTTTAGTCTGCGGAGGCAGACTTTGTTTGTGTAGACGCGGTTTCAAGAGACTGTTGGCGAATTAAAAAAGGGTGAAACCAAACATCCCACAATCGTGGAAAAAAACTATGATGAGGCAGAGGGAAAAAGA
>NZ_JAEQCB010000041.1:0-54588 GCF_020738785.1 Microcoleus sp. PH2017_05_CCC_O_A
CTGACTGCTTATATAACCGCTTAAACGAAGAGGGCTGAAGCCCAAACGAAGAGGGCTGAAGCCCAACAACGTACCTCACCTATCTGAGAAGGGCTATATTACCCAGTCCAAAAGTATTAAGTAAAAAAGACTTACCTATGGCGAATTATTCCCGGTTGCTCTTAAAAATTTCAGGTTTAGTAACGAGAAATACAGGAATCAACCAGGAATCAGCCGCGCGCCAGTCGCAAACTAGCGTTTGATGAACTGTTCTAATTTGTGAGCTATCTTCTCTATAATTCCCTCCGAAGTATGTGTCGCCGATGATTCTGCTTCAATACGCTTGACTGCATCTTCTGGAAGATTCAGCAACTGCACTAATTTTTGATAAGCTGCGGCTTCGTCAGAGTTAATGTTTGGTTCGTCGGGAGTGCGAGAACTAGATGCAATCACTTCATAGCCGAGTTGCAAGACTAATTCTTTTTCCTCTTGAGTTTCTAGTTGGTGAATCAACTCATCAAGGGGAATATTTTGCATGATGTAATCCCGCAGTTCCTGTTGCATTTGTTGGGCGTCGTCATCTGCGGCAAACAAACGACAAAAGCGATCGAGCATTAAATTAACTTCTTCTGTTGCGAGTTCGCCATCAGCCCAGGCCATAGAGGAAACGATTCGCAGCAGGTTCATCTGGCGAGGCGTAATTGATGGAGGAGGTGGGGTTTGCATAATTAAAATTGGTGATTGCTAATGGGTTATTTGTTATGAGTTATTTGTTACTGGTTATTGCTGATTTTTTATGTCATATCCGGTGAGACAACCATCATAAAAGTCTTTTTTAGTAAGGACTTGAGTCCTTCCCGATTGGCCTATAGTTTTGCAGTGAGGACGAGCGCTCTCAGTACAAAATTTATGATAGGTAATTAACCGGACACAATCTTATTGGTTATTAAAACTAACAAATAACAACCAACAAGTAACAAGTAACAAATAACAACTAACTACTAACAATGATGTCACAAATTCGACAGAGGAACACCCAGCCATCCAGTAAAGTTTTGTTTCTGAATAGTGCTTGGCCGATCGACTGGTACGATCGAATAACGGCCGGGGCGCGGCTGGGCGAGAGTAACAGAACAAGTCCGCAGTTCGTCTTGATGAAAAACTGTCACTTCTACCGTGTCCCCCGGCTGATAGTCTTTCAGCCTCTCTGCCACTTGTTCGGCATTTACTCGAAAACCTGCGATCGCCAGCAACTCGTCTCCAGCGTCAATTCCGGCCAATTGTGCCGGAGATCCTGCTTCGACAAATTTAACCATTTGCCGCCCGTTTTCCGCTCCCAACGTCCAACCCATCCGAGGCGTTTGCTCGCTTTCATCTACCCAAATTTGTAGCCCGAAAGGTTCCAGATATTCGTTATAAGGCAACTCTTCTGTGCCGTCTACATAGCGCGCAAAAAAGTCACTCAAATCCATGCCGGCTACAGACTCGATCGCACTTTGCAACTCTTCGGGAGTAAAGCCTATTTCTGCCGTCCGCGAGCGAGCATTTAACTTACCATTTGATGTCAGATACGCAGGCTTTGCCTCTGTTCCCGACTTCTGGTCAAAATCTTCATTTTCAGGAGAACAACCGCCAAACTGCTGCCACATCAAACGCATCACATCGTCGAGCGATCGCGCGTTGCCGTGTTTAGCTCGAATCAACAAATCCAGCAGAAACGAAACTAATTCCCCTTTCAAATAATAGGAAATCTGCGAATTATCGCTATTAGCATCCCTCCGATAAAGTTTAATCCAAGCATCCCAACTCGACTCGCTCGCAGGCTGCACGTTCCGCCCCGGAGTCGTCTGCAAGCGAGTGATTTCTTTGGCAAGATTTTGGAAATAACCTTTCACGCCATAGAGACCCGCTCGAAAAGGAATTAGCAAATCGTAATAACTGGTCGTGCCTTCAGAGAACCATAAAGAAGGAGTATAATTCTCTTGTTCGTAGTCAAATATTTCGAGAGCTTTCGGTCGAATGCGCTTGACATTCCAGAGGTGAAAAAACTCGTGAGCCACCAATTGAATGAACCGTTCGTACTTGTCCTTGTTCCGAAAACCAAAACGCGAATAGTTAAGAGTGCAACTATCCTTGTGTTCCAAGCCGCCAAAACCAGAGCCAGACAAATGCAACAAAAACACATAGCGGTCGTAAGGCAAACCGCCGAACATTTCTGCTTCTACCTCAATGACTTTCTTGATATCTTGAATTGCCCGTTCTGGTTCTAAATTGCCTTGTCCCCAAACTACAAGCTGATGGGGTTTTCCCATCACTTCAAAATCGTAGGACTCGTGACAGCCAATCTCAAAAGGACTATCGACAAGGGTGTCAAAATCCGCAGCAGCGAAAGTAAAATCTTCCCCAGAAACAGGCGGCAAAGTAGTAACT
This sequence comes from Microcoleus sp. PH2017_05_CCC_O_A, assembly GCF_020738785.1. Lineage (NCBI taxonomy): Bacteria > Bacillati > Cyanobacteriota > Cyanophyceae > Oscillatoriales > Microcoleaceae > Microcoleus > Microcoleus sp. PH2017_05_CCC_O_A. The sequence goes on from NZ_JAEQCB010000041.1 coordinate 2,410, forward strand.
GTGCGCCATTCCGGCTGCGGTGGCACCACTGTCACCGTATAGCAGTTGCGCTCAAAACCGGGCAAGAAAAAGCACAGAGCCGCTGGATTAAAATAACCGTGAGTCGAGTCTAAATGATTGGTTCGTACTGTCAGTTCGTTGGCAAAAATCCGGTAGCAAACCGTGACATCTGACACTGAATTTGTCTCGATTTGCCAGTGATTTTTGCTAATCTTGCGCCAAAGTAAAGCTCGATCGCCTCCTAGCGATCGAAAATCTTGCAGGTGGCGGGCGTACTCTCGAACCAAGTAAGAACCGGGAGTCCAGACAGGCATTTTTAAATCCAGCACCGGCTCCGACCAACCCTGCACGCGCAAAGTCACTTCAAACAGGTGGGATTCAGGATTGGGCATCGCCACCGAATAGTGAATGGTCGGTGCTGTTAGTTGTCCGATCGCGCGATCGGCAGCGGACGAGGTATCCTCATAAGTGACATCGGTCATTGACTTGCCAAATTCATCAAGTGCTTGAGGTTGATCAAATGGATAGTTTGGTGCTCTGGATCGATTTTGATCCAGCCTTTACTATCTAGTTTTTCCATAATTTTGCTGGTTTCATCTAGGGCGATACCTGTCACGTCAGCTAAATCTTCATAAGGGATATTGAAGATATCTCTGCCCTCAGCAGTTTTCTGACCGTAGTTTTCTCCCAGCTCAACTAAAGTATTTGCTAGTTTAACCGCTGGCTGGCGGTTCTGGAGTTGAGAGCGGAGATTGGTTTGGCGCAGGCGCCGCACCATCAGTTGCAGCATCCGGTGATGCAATTGCGGATCTTTAAACAGGGTTTGGATAAATCGCTGAGCCGTGACACTGATCAGCCGCACGGGCGATAGAGCAAGTACGTCATTCGATCGGGGAGATTCATCAAGAATGGCCATTTCGCCGAAGAAAGCTCCCCGTCCTAAAATAGCCATTGATACAGCTCGATCGTTTGACAGGCGGCGGACTTTGACCCAGCCCGACACAACAAAATAAATTGCGTTACCCCAAGAATCCTCCATCACCACAGCTCGGCCTGGGGGATACTCATGCTTAACGGCATTGGATAGCAGCCCTCCCAAGGTTTCTGGGTTAGCACCCTTAAATAGAGGGAACAGCTCACTGAAAGCTTCTGTCTTCATGCAAACTCGCGGAGGTGGGAAATTAGATTAGGCGACACCCAATAGCTAGGGAACGATCGCTGTTTGAGAAAACAAACAATCTGTTGCTGCTACATAAGATTGACACAAAGCGAACGAGACGCAAATCTCAGACACAGGCGAAACTTACTTCGTCTCATAGCTCCTTTGACATACCTCCTCTTCCTGAATGAGAGAGGATTCCTTAACGCTTCACAGACTAATGCTTGCAAGAAGCAAGTCTCACTCAGTCTCCACGTTCGTTTTAAGTCTCCCAATGCCCTAGGTTGACTTTTTGTTTTCCTCACAAGTCAAATGCTTGTATGCCTTCAGGGTTGGAGTCAACCATTGCCCCTCTAGCTGTCTAGGTGCGCTCTCACCGTAGCTGTTTCAACGTGTCTTGAGCCTGTAGACATTTCAATTTTAATGCAAAGCTGTCCTAGAACTATGGGGTTTAAAACCCAATTCTCCAATCAGGGTACAGGGGCCCGCTTCACCTAAAATTATGGGCAGATTTTTCAATCTTAAACGGGTTTACAGGCGTCCCACTGCCTGTTGAACTTTCCCCAACAGAGCTTCTATATAATCCGGCCAGCCGATCGCGATCGACTGCGTGTGGGCCAGAGACTCCGGCTCTATGGCGTCTGCCGTCCACCTCAGCGGTTGACCTTGCAAGTCGCAACAGACCAATCCGGCTGCCTTTGCTAGGGCCAGAGGGCCGGCGGTATCCCACACTTTAACTCTACCGTTGAAATACAGGTACAAACCGGCTCGACCTTGTATGATTTCCATAACTTTTAAGCCAAAGCTTCCCAGCGAGTAAAATTCTACTCCTGGGATGCTTTGGGCGATCGCCCCGGCATAGTTTTTCTGGTCTCTGTCGCCGAGAATAATTTTACAATTGAACGGTGTCGGAGCGGGGGGTTTGCAAAGGCCGATCGGCTGCGGCGAAGAGGTTCCTACAGTTTGGAACAATCCCCAATCTTTGCCGCCAAAATACATTTGGTCAAAAGCCGGGGCGTAGATCCAGCCGGCCACCGGTTCCCCCTCCAACAACAGCCCCACCATCACAGCATAGTGCTGTTTTCCCTGAATAAATCCCTCCGTCCCGTCGAGGGGATCGATGCACCAGAGGCGCTGGTAATTTGCCTGGTAAGCTGCTCTGGAGGACGTGTTTTCCTCCGTGATCCTGCCATCTTCAGGAAACAAAGCGCTAAATGCTGCTGATAGTTTTCCGTCTAAGTAGCGATCGATACTCGTCACGTAGTCATCTGGGCCTTTCTCGGAAACTTCAAAAGGTTCCGCTGCAAGCTTGTGGGCTTCTTGACCGCACTCTCGGATGATGTAGCGAATTTTTTGGTCTTGCTCTGGAGAAATATACATCAGGTTAAACATAAATGCTTCAGCTAACTTCAGCATAAAAGCTTAAGTCATTGGAATCGAGCGATCGACCCCTGTGACTATTTTTGACTCTTACAAGATTGGCGCCCGGGTGTCAGCCCTAGGCGCAAAAATTAATTTGACGCACTACTTATGGCGATCAGATGCTCTTCGGCGCACCCTACTCATATCGTTTCCGGTTGCATGGGTATTATTCAAATTTCCCAACAGTCAACAATCAATAATCTATCGTTTCCGGTTGCATTGATATTGTTAAAATTTCCAAACTGTCAACTGTCAACTGTCAACTGTCAACTGTCAACTGTCAAGACTCCCGTCCCGAAACCCACTTATCGCGCCATTTCACAGTCCCTTCCGAAGCCAAAACCCAGCGCCGACAAACCAAATTTTCTCGCAGCGGCGACCTTCCTTCCCGCAGCAGCGCATACTTATAAGAAATCAACTTCCCCGCACTTTCATTAAAAGGAATTTCCCCAAACCAAGTATTAGTATTGATATACTCCAGCGGGTAAGCCTTACTAATATCCCAATTCCCCAATTCAGGACAATCTCCAACCACCACAATTCTTTCCCCAGGCTGACTTTTAACACTGTTAAGCTGAGCCCGCACAATAGTTTTCCCCTTAACTCGCTCTCCCACGCGGCTAAAAATCATTACTTCGCGATCGCCCAACTCCAAATTATACAGCATCCCGTCTTTAACTTCAAACTTGCGGCGCGATAAAACCTCCGTATGCTCTCCATCCGGCAACTCCGTATCAACCGCTTCAACAGTCACAGAATCGCCCCGATTCATCGCCACAAACACCACAGAATCGCGATAGCGACGGACGTAACAATAAACATCAGCAGTTAGATATTTTTGCCACTGACTCCCCATCGAAATAGCAGGATTCAGCCGCCGCAACCCAGACAGCAACCGCACATCGCGGTAAATCGGCGAATCAGTATCCCACTTTTCCATCATCGGGCGGTTGTAAGGGTCATTTCCCCCTTCTGTATCATCGTGCAGGTACTGTTCAGTACCGTAATAAAGGCACGGAATGCCACGACTTGTCATGATTAAATTTATCGCCAACCGGAGCATTTGTCGATCGGCATTCAACGACTGAAACCGCGGCATATCGTGGTTGTCAATAAAAGTAATCAACTCCGTCGCCCCGTAATAGCGGTGATCCAAATTCAGCACATCCTGAATTAACTGAAATCCGGCTTCCGCACCCTGTCCCAATACTTCTCGAATTGCCACGCACAGCCCAAAATCTAAAATAGTCATCCCCGACTCATTGACAAATTCCACAGAAAGGTCATTTCTAGGATCGCTGTAAATCCATTCCCCAAAGATGAAAACATCAGGTCTATGTGTCAAAATATCCGCAGTAAACTCTTGCCAAAACCAGATCGGCATATGCTTAACTGTATCAACCCGCAAAGCATCAACACCTCTATCTAGCCACTGTTTAATTGCTGACTTAATGTAACTGCGATAGGCAATATTGTTTTCATTGAAAGTAGCCAAGCCAGACAGTTCGCAGTTTTGAACTTGCCATTCATCTTCCCAATTTTGGACTTCTCCATAATGGTGATACCAGTTATCTTTGTCATCGTTAAAGTCAGCTATTTTGACACCATCATCGTAAAGCTCCCCTTTTTTTCCACTAAAATCTGGGTTGCTGTGATTGCAGACAATATCGAGTACAAGTTTCATTTTTCGCTGGTGCAACTCGTCTACTAATTTGTCAAATACGGTATCTTTAGTTTCTTGTGTTTGGTTGACAGAAGGATTATCACCTTTAGCAATAAATCGGGGATTTAGTCGTTTAAAATCTTTTGTCCAGTAGCCGTGAATCGCAGCTTGTTCGACAAATAATGCTTCTACTTGCTCAAAAAGCGGAGTCAGCCAAACTGCTGTAACACCCATATCTTTTAAGTAGTCGAGTTTGTCGATAACTCCCTGCAAGTCGCCGCCCCAATATTTGCCCCAATCTTTGCCTTCTGGATCGTAAAGTTCTGGGTTTGGGCCTGCATTATTTGCGGAGTCGCCGTCGTGGAAGCGATCGACTACAATGAAATAAATTGTTTCTTGGCGGAATTCAATATCTCTGGTGTACAGGAATTCTAAATCGAGTTCGGTTTCTGGCTTAACTTCTTCTACCAGAGAGTCAATTTTTTCTTCAGATTGGGTAGTTTCGTATTGAGATGAAGTTTGATTGGGAGTGACTGGTGTCATGAGATTTATTTTTTATACTGTAAGATTGGTCAGCTATTGGGAGTGAGAGTCGGAGATAGCTTTTCCCTCTGCCTGACTTTTACAGCATAATACGTAATTTACTCGTTTAATAAAATCTTCCTCTAGACAGATGGCAGAGTCGTCTATAGGTTCATAGTGATGACTTCAGTCCTCTCTCGTTGGATGAGGACTGAAGTCCTCACTACAAACCAATTTGATGTAGTTTGTAGTGAGGACTTCAGTCCTTCCTTCCTATTCCTCCCGCAAATTTTCGATATCTTCTACACTCAAACCAGTAGTTTGACTAATAGTTTGATTGTCAAGCACATTGAGAAGTTGCCTAGCAATTTCCAGAGCCTTTTCTCTCATTCCTAGCGCGAGTCCTTCTTCTCTGCCTTCTTCTCTGCCTTCTTCTCGCCCTTGTGCGAGTCCTTCTTCTCTGCCTTCTTGAATTCCCTTTCGCAAGATTCCCTGCTGATCCATAATATACCTCTCGCGATCTTCTAAATCTTTCAACTCTTCAGGATTCAAGTTAGTTTCATTAGCAATCGCAAAAGCTTGTTGTATTTCCGAGACATTTTCCATTGTTGACGGTACTACTTCCAAACTGGGGGCATTTTTCATAAAATAAACCCACTTGTCAGTCAAAGTTTCCAACTGATCCAATTGTTTGTTGAATTTCGGCAATTCAATAAATATCATTTCCATTCCTGGATCTGGATACTCAAATAAACGCTTTTTCTCCTTGAACACAAAGTGAGAAATTACTTCTCGGTCGTTTTCAAACATTTCAAAATCTGTAATGGTCAAAGCAATTACAGGTTTTAAGTTAAAGTAACCTTCACCGCGAATCAGTTGAGTAGAGTAAGTTTTTGCAGCATTATAAATCACCCGCTTCGCAAAAGATGCCACATTTAAAACTTGCATTTCGATAATTACAGTTTGACCTAATGCAAGCTTTGCTTTGACATCCAGGTAAGACTCTTTAAGATATGAGACTCTTGATGGTAAATACGGATCGATAATTTCTAAATCGGTGATGGTGGGATGGCCTTTGTAAATTAGGGCATTGAGAAAGCTGATCAATATTGGTTTGCTTTCCTTGCCACCGAATATTTTTTTGAAGGCGAAATCGGTTTTGGGGTTAATGAATCTCATGGTGATTTTTCTCTATTTCTTAAGAATTGAACGAGTCAATCTATCGAGCAATGACAATCAAAATATTTTAAAATTTGCTGGCGGCTGTGGGTATAGCTATATTTTACTATATGGCGATCGCCCAATCGAGCACAGTTCACAAGCTTAACATTAAATAGGACGATCGCCCTTTCGCTCGGATCAGCAACCAGAGCGCCCGCCCCAAGTCAACTCCAAGCCTAACTAACAGAAGCCACCTCCTCAACTCCCGCCTCAGAATGCTCCACCCGAAACACATTTGCGTTCAGATTAGCAACAATTTGTTTCCCCTGTTGCGTCAATTCTAAATAGCCGATCGCATCCTTGACATACCGATAAACCACATTCCAATAAAACTTAGGATACCCCTCCCGCAAATCCGCCGGATTGCAATACTTCAACACCTGATTTTGACCAGTCTCCTCAAATTCATAAAACAGCGCAGTCACCTTTTGCAAATATCGCGGATCGCTCAACTGACCAATTAAATCCGCCGCCCGCACCAAACCCGGATAATTCACAGTATCTTGATAGTCTTCATCCCGAGGAACCGGGAAACGAGTTAACTCAATATTCTGCTTAACCAGGTTGGCATCAATCAGTCTGTGACCCCCAAAGCGTTCCTCAACAAACATCTTTCCCCGATCGACATGATAAGGGGTCAAACTCGCATCAGTCGCCCCTCTCGGTAGCGTTAAATTCGTGTCACCTATTCCCGTCGCATACACTCCTAAATCTGTTCTATCTTGCCGACAAACACCCTTGACATACCCGATATCGTGACACAGCAAAGCAATGTGGAAATGCAGCCAATGTTCGCAGGAAACACCGCCCTCGCGGATGTGCTTCCCGCGCAGAATCTCTTGTCCCACCAATGTCACTAAAATAGTGTGTTCCACATTGTGGTAAAGAGCATCGCTATTAGCAATATTTTCCAAAGCCATATCGGCTACCCAAGCAATAATTTCGCCATAGTCAGATTTGAAGCCACCGTAGGTGTGCCGGTAGCCTTCAATTAGCCGATTTACAAAATCGTTAATTAGCAGTTCTGTTGCGTTAAACATATTCACTTCCATTAGGCAAAGTAATTTGTTAAATTATTGTTATATCTGTTGTTTTCGCTGCTACGGTTTGATATTATTGTTGACTTGACCGTAATGATGGAAGCCCGCTGTAATTTAAAAGCATCCAAAGCATCCACTGATATTAACGATTGTGGTCTAAATTGGCGATCGAACAATTGGCATAGTGCTGCACCCATAAATAATTGATAAGCTCTACAGCATTTAAATTGTATATTTCAATGCCTAATTAAAACGCCTCAAATGCTCTCCCCCTGTTTACCCGAAGAGCGAAGCTGTTATAGGTCTCTCCCCCTCTCCATCGACTATCATAGACAATCTAGATGCACTACGGTCGATCGATCGGCGATCGAGGTATGAAACCCCTCAATCAGCAGTACGGCGTTACATCTTCCCCGGATACATCAGCCAAAAACGACAGCGAGCGAAAACGCAACCCCACTAATTCTTCATATACAGGATTTAGCTTGCACATCGGGGGTATGTGGAAAAAATGGTGTCCGAATAACTGGATATTTCTCTCAAAAGGACACCGTGCGGGTATAACTTGGCACAACCACTTAGCTATTTGCCGATCGCCCACTGCAATGCTATCAAACCAGTGTCGCACTGGTTGAACGAGGATCTGGCCAAAACTTAAGTATCGGCACTGATTTTTAGGTAAAATACTTGTAGTCGAGTTCATGATTTTCCTCAGTAATCCGGATTAACAAAAAGTTATAAATCACCCTGATTACATCATCAACCAAACCCACCGTTATCCCAGTGACGTGAATAATTATTTCCTGTGACACTCGCGGCCCAAAAATGTGATATATAAAGTTCATAGTTGTGATAGTAAGTCCGCAAAAATGTGAGACAGATCACCGCCTTTACCCGCTAAATCCTGTATCCTTAGAGGTATATAAAAAAATTACATAAGTGGTAACTGCCGGCCTCTACTTTACTGTACTTACCTGCCATATATTACCCGGTCAATTAACTAATACAAGGTTTCAGGCAATGATTAAACAAAAATATAAATATGCCGACCTTTCTCAACGTCCCCACACAGATACCGTGCTGGAAAAACTCCCTGTAGAAGTTAAGGAGTGGGCAGAAAGCTTGCCTTGGAACCAGCGACGCTACGTTTTGTCCCTCTCCTACATATTGTGTGCATCTACTCCCGATTTTCAAGCCAAATTTTTAGATGAGTACACAGCCGACGGCTTAGTCTCAAAAATGTTTGAAGATGTAGATACTCTACACCGAGTTAAAGAGTATTTAATCAGATTCCGAGTCAAAAAAGAATTAAACGAATCTGATTTAAGAAGCTACATCAAACAATTTTATATCCACTCATCTCAACAAGCGCTCCGGGAAACAGACCAATATTTAGAATCTGCACTGCGTTTCGTATTGAGTACAGAAGAACGGAATAATGTTTTTAACTACATTTTGGGTTTTGAATTTATTAAAATTGTGTTTCAAATGAGTTGGTTGCAACACGAAAGATTAGCCAGACTTCAAAAAAATCAGTCGCAGTTTATTGAAAGCTATATCAAGCCAATTCAACACGCACACAAAATTAATGCCATAATTGTACCGAAAGATGAGAGAATCTTTTTTGCTAGACGCGCTTATTACGTTCAACAGCCTAACATTTCTTACACAAAACTTATCGAGTTAGTCATGGCTACTTTTACTACAGAAATGGTGACTCACTGCGGATTTTCGATCAGCCGCCACTCTCAAGCTATGCGCTTTGACTGCGATTACATTTACGATCCCCAACCAGAAGAAGCAAGATTTCCTACTGACTTGCAATTTATGAATTGACTCTACGCAGTAAAGTGTATGCTCCGCGTAAACCCTAGGTTGCTTTTTCTCTTTACTTTTAGTTTCGCGTTGCGCCCAGGATAGTTTTTGGAGCATCGGACTTCTAGTTTGCAGTTTAAAACCGGTTGTTCAGCCTGACTTTCTCTAAAATGGGACGGCTTTATCAATTGGCCTTACGCTTGCGTTTGTTCAATTTCAAACCAGCTAACTATCACTCCCGCTAACGGAATAGCCAGAAATATTCCTAAAATTCCTGTCGCTCTCGCGCCTACTCACAGTGCAAAAAATACGACTACCGGATTGAGGTTAAGCGGATTTTGCTTGAGTCTCGGATGAATAAAGTTATCTTGAAATAGTTGACAGTTGATAGTTGACCTGTGACAGAAAGAAGAGGGAAGAAGGAACAGCGAAGAGGGAAGAATGCAGTGCTTTCTCACTTCTGTCTGTGGTAAGGGTGGGTTCTGTTTACGATAAGTACGATCGCGCCCCGAATGCCGCATCAAACACAAAGGCGATCGCACAAACAGCCTTTGACACCCGAAAACCGCCTCGGAAACTCTTGGCGGTGCCAGCATTTGCCGCTTTGGGTGCCGCAACTAACACACAAACGCTCAAACAAAGCTGGCGCCCAAATACCCGGTTTCAGTCCCAGCCTCCAAAAATTTCAACTCTGCCTTGTGGCAGATAGTACGAACAGCTCAATTTTTGGGATACTAGAAATTAGCACTCAACTTAGCTGAGGAACAAACGTGCTGCTATCAAAAGGCTTTGAAGTAGAAATGTATACCGGCACGCCCGAAGGTGAGGTTGTCGGTCTCTCCGATCGCATAGTCGCCGATCTAGAGGGATTTGTGCGGGAGCCTGATAGTCGCAATGTGGAGTACACGACGGCCCCGCTGTGCAGCTACGATCGCCTGCTGTGCGCCCTAGTCAAGCCGCGAGTCCGGCTGCGCGAGTATCTCAAACAGTTGGGCGACTATACCTTGCTCCCGGGAAGTACGCTATCTCTCGGTGGGAGCGATCGATTTTACCGATCGGATCCCAACAACCCCTATCACACCTACATCGAGCAAACCTACGGCACCAAAGTCGTCACTGCCAGCATTCACATCAACATCGGCATCTCCGAACCAGAAATGCTGATGCGCGCCATCCGCCTCGCCCGCGTCGAAGCACCGCTATACTTGGCATTGAGCGCTTCTTCCCCGTTCCTCGACGGCGAAGTCACGGGCTATCATTCTACCCGGTGGGGTTTGTTTCCCAAAACTCCCGCGATCGTCCCCCTGTTTGAAAGTCACAAGCATTACATCCAGTGGACTGAAGAACAGCTAGAACTCGGCAGTATGCAAAACGTCCGCCATTTGTGGTCTGCTGTGCGGCCAAATGGCGATCGTCGCCCCTACTGTCTCAACCGCCTCGAACTGAGAATTTGCGATCTTGAAGTCAATCCTCTGGCTTTGTTGGCCATCACTGCCTTGCTAGAAGCTCGTATTTGGCAGATGATGGAAGACCCCGGCTTAGACCCCTTAGCACTCAGTACCTTACCGGCCGCCACCCGCAATCAAGACTTAGTTGCCCTCACCGACGCCAACGAAATTGCTGCATCCCGGCAAAGTTTGGATGCCGAACTCACTCACTGGCAAGACGGCAGAAAGATTTTGGCGCGAGATTGGATTGAGGAAATTTACCAGGAAGTCTGGCCGATCGCCAAAAAACGTGGCTTTAGTTGCTTTCTCTCGCCGCTCAAAAAGATTCTCCGGGAAGGCAACACCGCCCAACAGTGGTTGAAACTGTATGAGGGCGGTTTGGATGCGCGCACGATTATTCTGCAAGGGATTGATGGCATGGCTCACCAGGAATGGGAGCTGGAAGACAATTTGTGCGGCCAGTTAGTCGCTTGAACAGTAGCAGTGCAAAACAAATCAGAATATTTAATCAATGGCAGCCGGCACCTGTTATAAATAAAAGCTATGAATAGTATCTACCTTTGGGTAGATTTCTAAATGTGCCAATAGCTGTATTTTTTGCTTTGATAGCAACTGCCAAGACGTGTTTAATCGCTGAAACCATTGCTATCCTTGGGGCGATGGGGGCTGTCAACTGTCCCAGGTCAACTGTCAACTGTCAACTGTTTAAAGCTTCATGCCCCAACTTGTCTTGATTCACCCGCAAATTCCCCCGAATACTGGCAATATCGCCCGCACTTGCGCTGCCACAGGCACGACATTACATTTAGTCGGCCCGCTGGGGTTTGAAATTAGCGATCGCTACCTGAAAAGGGCCGGCTTAGATTATTGGCCCTATGTCAATCTCCACTGTCACGAAGACTTAGCTGCTTTTGAGATATTTCAGCAGGAGCGAGGAGGGCGAACGATCGGATTCAGCACTGGTGGACGATGCAGTTATACCCAATTCCAATTTCAGCCCAGCGACTGGTTGATGTTTGGCTCAGAAACTGTCGGCATTCCTAAATTGGTCTTGGATGCCTGCGATGCCACAGTTTTTATTCCCATGAGCCAGCCTGGAGTCAGGAGTTTGAATCTCTCTGTCAGCGCCGCTGTAGGTTTATTTGAGGCTAAACGACAGTTGGGCGAACTCGGATAAATCGCGATCGACAGATACATATATAGATATTTAATAGCTGTCGGGTACAACCAACTTTCGCTTTAAATATAAGAAATTTGTATCAAAGCGGTGAAAATCTAGATAGCGGAGATTAATATATTTTATTCATCCAAAAACAGATTGTTATCAGTAATACCAAATTAGTCGCTGCGAGGATGTAGCCACAAAAACAGAGGATTTCAGCGATTTAAGGCGCCAGGGATCGCCTGATTGTGCCTGAAGGCTATTGATATCTAGTGAATATACGGTTGTAGGTTGTCCGGAAATTAGCATAGAGTCGGACAATAGGTGAGAGTCTTAGCCTGTGCGGGAACGGATATTTTATGTATTCGTTCCAACTATTGCGGTGTAAGGCTTGTGGGGTGTAATTGCAGCGGGTTTGACCGAGAATTTAAAAAATTATTACGGTTCGAGCTTGTCTAAATTAAAAAAGCAAGGTAATCTTGCCTAAGCACGATCGCTTTCAACAATCAGAATATTTTTGGTTGTTGATTTAAATTCAGCATCATGCAATCCCTTGAGTGTTTCCAAGGACAGTTAGCGCTTCTCAGTAGGAGGTCGTTTTTTTGAAACGAACATATCCCCAAAAAAATAAGCCTGTTCAGGCTAGTGAAATCGACAGAGACGGTTCTGCGGAACCGTCCAAGCAGACAACGCTCAGCACAGGCTCCTTTCGCTCTCTCGCCACGATCGGGCTGGCAATATCGGTAGGTGCTTCTGGCATCCTGCTGCCGAGAAACGGAGACAGCGCTCGCGCGTCTGAACTCACACCGACAGCAGAATCGACCGTTGAATTAAAGCCTGTATCGACCAACGGGCCCGCTACCACCGGACAAGTTGACGGCTCCTCAGCCGAACAGGCAGGGGTTAAGGTTCAGCAGGGACAAACCCTTTGGGAGCTGTCTCGGGACTATGAAATTGAACCGAAGGCACTAGCAACTGCCAACGGCATCAAACCCGATACCGCACTCCAAGTCGGCCAAGAACTCAAAATTCCGGAGGCTCTAGAAGCCTCGCCACAAGAGAACCATGGCAATACTGCCACAGTCAATCCAGAACAAAAATTAAATCTAACTGGCTCCGAGTCGTTGGATAGTGCAGCCCAGTACGGTCAGTCAACGGAAGCGCCAGATATGGCGACGACTGTACCGACACAAAGCTCGATCGACAGCCCGAACGCAGACGGGGCGATCGACAGTTTGAAAAAACAGGAAAACCGCACTACAGCATCAGGTCGGCCCCTGTTGGACTCTGAGGTGGGACCAAATTCATCTACACCTGCTGTACCGACGCTGGCATCCCCGGAATATGCCACCTCGCCAGCAATTCCTGACCTCAGGGCCACACCTGTAATTCCCAATGCCTCGGTGGGTCAAGCAGCATCGCCCGATCGATCGTTGGAGTCCATTGAACAGTCTCTCGCAACACCTAGTTTGCCCTCCGCTGTGGTAGTGTCCCCAGCAGGCAGTAGCGCAGGGCCAGCCCAGGGGCTCTACAACGTGCGCCCGGGAGATACGTTAGATGCGATCGCCTCTAATTACCGGGTATCGCCCAAAGAGCTGATCGCCGTCAACAAGCTGGGCAATCCCAACTTGCTGAATGTCAATCAACGGCTGAAAATTCCCAACGTTCGGTCAAATAATCCAGCGGTGCAGGCGGCAGCATCTGATTCTGCCTCTAACTCTACATCTGTCTGGTCGGCGACTTCGGTTCCCGCATCTTTGAACCCCAGTTCGTCTACCCCGGAAATAACCAGTGCTGGCGTTGCAGCATCCGCCCCAAAAGTAGCGGTTGTCTCTCCCTTGGCGAACTTGGAAGGTCTGAACAATATTTCAGCCCCGATGGTTCCCAAAATTAACAGCATTCCGCTAACTCAAGTTTCTCAAACCATTAGCGACACCAGAAAGCTGGAACTTCAAGGCGAACCAACATTTACAGGTGCCGTTGACACCAGCGCGCTGCCGCAGCCAGCAAGTGCAACTGCTACCAACCTCGCTGTTGCATACCCGCAGCCTTTCGGCTTGCAAAATGTTAGCGCCCAGGGTTTAAATCCCGCTCCCACGAGCGCTGTACTTGAGTCGAATGCGGAGGATCTACCCACCGCTACCGCTCTCAACCCTTATTCCGAACGCTTGAGAGCAGAAGTTGTCAGACTGCGAGAGGAATATCGCGCCGAGCGCAATTCGATCGGGGCAAATGCGGTTTCCCTGGCTCCAACTGAGGGCCCAGAAGCGAAACTCGCCTCCAACCCGTCTGAAGAACTCCCAAGCGTCAATCCCGACCTCTACACCCCCGAATACGCTGGAGCGGTGCAGAATGAAATCGGCAGACCGCCGTCGAGAGGGTGGTCCCAGGAAGTTCAGAAACAGCAGCAAGAGCGTTTCGATCCCGCTCGTGCAGCCGAACTGCAACCGATCAACCTAACGCCTACCTCTACTCAAGAACGGCCGGTGGTAGCAACTGCTCCTTTGGGTTCCGAGGGTTATGACCCCCTGAGCAACCCGTCTTTGGGACGCATGGTTTCTCCAGAACTGCCTCCACTTTCGGGCGCTGATACTTATCTGCCTAACGGCGGCGGCAAACAGCAGTCGGCTAACGGATTGATTTGGCCGGCTAAGGGCGTTCTCACTTCTGGCTACGGCTGGCGCTGGGGACGGATGCACAAGGGAATTGATATTGCAGGGCCGATCGGCACGCCAATTGTGGCCGCCGACAGCGGGGTGGTTACCTATGCAGAGTGGAATGACGGAGGGTACGGCTATCTGGTGGAAATTACCCATCCAGACGGATCAGAAACGATCTACGCCCACAACAACCGAATTTTGGTTAAAAAGGGTCAGCAGGTCGATCGCGGCGAACAGATTGCAGAAATGGGCAGCACCGGCTTCAGTACCGGGCCGCACTTGCACTTTGAAATCCATCCCGCCGGACAGGGTGCTGTCAATCCAATGGCTTTTCTGCCTAACGATACCTCCAGTGCTTCTCGATAACGACTGGTCTCAAGTTATGGGTTTTGAATCATTACCAAAACTCATAACTTAGATCGGAAGGTATTAGAAATTCGGTTGTTGGGAATACAGACATACTTCCACCTACCGTGCTACGATGGTAAATCGTGAAGTAAGTTTGGCTCAGTGGCGCAGTGGTTAGCGCAGGGGACTCATAAGCCCAAGGTCGCAGGTTCAAATCCCGCCTGAGCCATGATTTAATAGAAAAAATCACGCTCTCTATTTTGAGAGCGTGATTTTTTAGACTTGCCGAGAACATACTTGTAGTCGTTATGAGTATGATATATTTGTAACAGTTCGTAAAAAAGGAAACAAAATCTATGACAAGTGAATGCCTCCGGGTTGGTCAAGCTGCACCCGATTTCGCAGCAACAGCCGTAGTGGATCAGGAATTCAAGACAGTTAAACTGTCAGACTATAAAGGCAAAAAGTATGTAGTCCTGTTCTTCTACCCCTTGGACTTCACCTTTGTGTGCCCCACAGAGATTACAGCATTTAGCGATCGCCATGAGGACTTCAAAAAAATCGATACCGAAATCCTCGGCGTCTCCGTTGACAGCGAATTCTCTCACCTTGCTTGGATACAATCAGACCGCAAATCCGGCGGCGTCGGCGACCTCAACTATCCTTTAGTTGCTGACCTCAAAAAAACCATCAGTTCCGACTACAACGTCCTCGACCCAGAAGCAGGTATTGCCCTCAGAGGTCTGTTCATCATCGACAAAGAAGGCATCATCCAACACTCTACTATCAACAACCTTGCCTTCGGCCGCAACGTAGACGAAACTCTCCGCACTCTGCAAGCTATCCAACACGTTCAGTCTCACCCCGATGAAGTTTGTCCCGCTGGCTGGCAGCCCGGTGACAAAACCATGACACCCGATCCAGTTAAGTCGAAAGTATTCTTTGCTGCTGTCTAACTCGATCGTTTTGAGTTGTAGGGCGGCGCCTGTGAGTGCCCGCCCTCGAAACTTTCGGTGCAATGCCCAATCCCTCCGCTTCGCTTCGCCCATTGCCCAATGCTCAATTCCCCATTCCCAAATTAGCAAATATGCTGACTTCTACTGATTTTAGCGGCTTGTTAAATCAGCGGTTTTTCCAAAATTTATTGCCTGTTCCCGCGACTAATGTTCTGAAGCTGGGACAGAGGACACCAGATTTTGAATTGCCGGATATTAATAATGGCAAATTAGTGCGGCTGTCGAATTATCGGGGCGATAAGCCGGTAGTTCTGGCTTTTACCCGAATTTTTACTGAAAAGCAATATTGCCCTTTCTGTTTTCCTCACATTAAAGCTTTGAATGAAAAGTGGGAACAGTTTGCCGATCGCAATATAGAATTATTGATGGTAACCAGCACCGACGACAGGCAAAGCCAAATAGTTGTCAGAGATTTAGGCTTGAAAATGCCTCTGCTGTCCGATCCAAGCGTAAGAGTGTTTCGGGCCTATAAAACCGGTCAGGCTTTGGGTGCTCCTTTGCCGGCTCAGTTTGTTTTGGATGCAGAGGGCAAACTCCTATTTAAACATTTGTTTTCGTTCATAGACCACAATGCTAGTGTGGAAACTTTGCTGAAATCTATCAATAAGTAAGAACACGGCAATTCTGGCTCCAATGCTGTCTCCTAATTTGGAGTTTTTAACCGCAGATACACGCAGATGTACGCGGTTATTTTTGGGTTTTGCGATCGATACTTATTGTGCCAATTTTCAGGGCGGAATACTCGGATGTTCGATCGGCAGAAATCTAGGCTATAGCTGGAATGTAGCTAGTAGCAGTTTAAGCCGATGTCGTCTCCTAAAGGTCGATCGAGCAAAATAGAATTCAGCGTCTTAGCGTCGCATCCTGAGTTGTTGACAGGTTTAGATGCGTGGCTGCGGCTGGGTTTGATTTCGCCCGCTGAGGTTGAGCAGTTGTGCCGACAGTATTTAGTCTGCCCGATACCCGAGCCCGCTGTAGCCCTTTCTGAAATTGACGATCGCCAGAGTTCTCCTATTTCCGAACCCAAAGTACCTGCTCTAGCAACACAAAAAGCATTACCCAGAACCACAAAAAACGTTGTCGAGCGCGCAGAAACTCCTCAAACCCCAACTTTTGCCTCTCAAATTTTGCAGTCCCTCATCGCCGAAATTAGCGTCGTTTGGCTGTTATTTTTAGGAGTTTTCATGGTAGTTGTCTCCTCAGGAGTCTTAGCTGCCAGTCAGTGGGAAAGATTTCCGGCGGCGGGACAATATGGAGTTTTGTTAGCTTATACTTTAACTTTTTGGGCGATCGGCAGTTGGGCAAAAAAACAGCCTAATTTACACTTGACTGCTCAAACTTTGCAAGAAGTTACCCTGTTGCTAGTGCCGATAAATTTTTGGGCGATGGACACCTTTGGATTGTGGAAATATCCTTGGGATTGGGCAGTTGCCATCGTCGCCGCATTTATTTTGACTTGGATAACGCGCAGAATTATTAAAGATCAGTATCAAAGTTTGTGGGGGAAAAATGTAACTACCTCGATCGCCCTAAATCACTTGGGATTGAGTTATTTGCACTGGGGTTGGGGATTTCCAGGCTTTGCCCTAGCTGCGGTTTACTTGGGTACGGTGGGAACTACTGCTGCTACAGTTTATCAAGTTCAGCAACAACGGGTACAATCTATCACACGCGGGGGAAACACTGAAACTTCCGCCGCTGCTTTCAGTTCCAGCAGAGATTTTCTGACTTACAGAAAAGCCGCTTTAGTAGCTTATTCTTTGGGAATTTTACTGGGTCGGGCGATATTTGTCAAGGATGTCAACATCCATGAAATGGGTTTAGCTTTGGGAATTTGTGGCGTACTGTTAGCGTGGCTAGATTGGCCGCAATCCCTTGCATCTGGAACTACTAGAAACAATATATCTAACGAGCCAAATCCCGGCAACTTTTTTAACTGGCAATTAGCCGGAGGGGGTTTGTTGGGTTTGGGGTGGCTGGTTTGTTTTCGCGAAATTCCTCTACAGGCGATCGCCATTAGCGCCTTGGCTGTTTGGTTTTTTTATAACCGCTTAGTGCGGTTTTGGCAAAAGTTGGATTTGCTAATGCTTTTCGCCGTTGGACTTCAAAGCATTTGGCTGGTTTGGCGAGTGGTTCCTTTAGGAATTAAAACACAATTTGTTGCATTTTTAACTCAGCTTACCAACTCTGGGCAAACTCCTTGGGCTTTTTGGGGTGTTTTGCTGTTGCCTTATTTAATTTTAACCGTAAGTGCGGCGCAGTGGCTCTACCGATCGCGAAAGTTTCCACTTGCCCATTTTGGCGAAAATCTTGCTCTCGGTTTGGGCAGTGTTTTAACTATTATTAGTGTAGTCAATCCGTTTTGGCGATCGATCAATTTATCCATCTCTACTTTAACCCTAGGTTGGATCGCCTGGAAATACTTAATTCCCGATAACTCCCCGCGAGTTTTGATGCCCGTTTCTGCTGTTGATACCAAGGGAAATCCGGCATTTTGGGTTTCGCTGACTCACATTACTGGTTTGTGCGGCTTCACTTCGGCAATTGACTTGTTTTTGCCAAACCAGAGAGACTATGTTTGGGCAGGAATGTTATTGATATTGATGGTGGCTGAATGGGGATTTTTTGTCTGGATGAAATCTGCAAATACCAGAGAAAGTTCTGCATTCTTTCGCTGGCATCCTGCGTTATTCCAAAGTTCCTGGTATCTGGGATTGGTGTTGGCAGGATTGAGCTTTATCTTGCTGTACAGTAATATGCACTCTCAGTGGGGTTTGATGTGGCTGGCGACTCCTTTGGCTTTGACTGCTGTTGCTAAATATAGTGAAACTTCGCACAAACAACTTGCAAGTACCTTGAGTTCGATCGCGCTAATAATCGCACAATTTCTGATTTTTGACTTTCCGGTATACAGGTTAATGGGTTTGGGTTTGGCTGCGCTGTTGATGTTCGTCAATACTTACTATTTAATTGAACAACCAGCGGCTGCAATACAAGTCGGATTTGGCTTGAGTTTCGTAGCTGCGGTAATTTATCAATTAGGATTTTTGTCTGGCTGGGCTTGGGCAATTGCTGGGGCGATCGCACTTTTGTGTCTCTGGTTGCTTCGCAGCACGATAGTTCGTTATTTTAGCACGTTGCCTGAACCTTCGACCTTAGCTGAAATTTACGATCGAGCTTTGGATGGTTGGGCAATCTTAGTCACCAGCTTGCTGTTGACAAACATCACTCTTTATTCCTTTCAACTCTACGATGTACGCACTACCTTGAGTTTACCAGCCTCTACTCAAGTTTTGGCTGCTACTTTGGTAACTGTGGCTGCAATTGTTTTCCGAAGTTTGGGCAAACTTTCCCCGCTGGCAATTTATGCCTTGGCTTGGAGTTTGGAGTTGTTGACAGCAGTCGGTTTGAGCTTTATTGGACGCAATATGATTAATTTGGCAGTCGCGAATATTGCCTTGGGCTTATCTACGCAATTGTTGGGCGATTGGTGGCGGCGGCGCAACCCCGATTATCGCCAAATTTTACCCAGCATTCACGTGATACCTCTACTTTACGGGGTATTGGGCTTGATTTTGCGATCGGACACCTTTACCAATAGTACAGGTTTAATCTCGTTGGGTGCGTCTTTAATTGCGATCGGCATTGGTAGGCGGCAGCAAGAATTTAAACCTTTGGTTTATTTAGGATTAATTGGCGTATCAGCATCCGCCTACGAATCCCTACTATATCAACTTTCCCAAACACGAGGAGGATCTTTTGGCGACGGCTTAATTGTGCTAGCAACTCTCGGCACAACTTTAACCTATATCTATCGCATTTTATCTCCTTGGTTGAGCAGCTATTTACATTTAACCAATGCCGAATTAAAAATATTTGCTCACCTGCACTGGGTTTTAAGCAGTATACTCCTGATTTCAGCTTCTGGCAACTATATTAAATCCGGGCTAAATTTAGGATTAGTCACTGGTACCCTCTTAGTGCAATACGCTTTCTTGCAAGGGCGAAATCATCTCGATCGCCAATGGGCAGAAATTTGGATTTACTTAGGCTGGCTAGAAGCCTTTGGCATCCGGCTTTACTGGATCAATACACCTTTAGTCAAGTACATTTCCGGGCCACTGGGGCCGTGGAAAGTTGCCTTTGCTTCTCTATTTGCCTATTTCATTTACATCTTACCTTGGGATAACTGGGGTTGGTCAAAAAATCCCTGGAAGATAATCGCTTCTCTGATTCCAATCATCACTATTGTGGAATCTCCCGCTAAGTTTTATCCGATTAGCTTTCTGATAGCTGCCGCCTTCTATGTTTTCCTAGCTTGGGAAAAGCGCGAAGTCCGTTTTACCTACGTGAGTGTGGCGATAGTTGACTGGGTATTACTGCGCTGGTTTGGACAAATCGGATTGACTCAACCCGAATGGTATTTTACTCCTTTAGGGCTTTCTTTCCTTTATGTTGCTCAGTACGATCGCGCTTTGCAACTACCAGCCCAAAAAACCCTGCGCCACAATCTGCGAATGCTAGCCACGGCGATGATTTGCGGGATACCTCTTTTGACTCAACACAACCACGGTTTAGTTGCAGGATTTTTTAGCTTGGTGGCGATTGCTGCGGGTTTGGGGCTGCGAGTGCGGGCGTTTTTGTTTGTGGGAACAGGAATTTTCTTAATCAATGTTTTCTATCAGTTGGTGGTACTGATTTTTGACTATCCCCTGATTAAATGGGCGATCGGCTTGGCTTTCGGGATTGTGTTTATCTGGATTGCTGCTACTTTTGAGACGCGGCGCGATCGCATTTCAGCTTTTGTCCAGCATTGGGTTGTACAATTGCAATCGTGGGATTGAATTTTCCGCAATAGACCTCTTCGTTTCATTCTCTCCCTCTTCTTCAAAGTATCTGCGTTAATCTGCGTCGATCTCCATGACATCTGCGGTTGCTCTATCAATCAAAGATTAATGCAATTGCTCGTCTAATCAAATCCTGTTGCGCCGGAAGAGCGGGCTTACCAAAACTCTATTTTTTTGCGATAAAATGTAAAAAAAACGCCCTTTTTTTTGGGGTCAAAGGCTTGACATCCCCCGCTTAAAAAGGTATCATATTATAATGGAAGTGGTGGCAATTTTAAAATTTAAGTCAGCACTACGATTATCTAAAATATAGCGCAAAAATCAACCAAAATCAATAGGTAAAAATTCCTTTTTTTTGCGCCGCGATTTGAGATTGTGAAAGCAGCAAAGGCGATGCAACAGAAAAAGGGCAACTAAAAGGAGCGCCAAATAAGTGATGACAACTCAGTTAATCAAGCGCCTGTTCACAGTAAAAGAATATCATCAGATGATTGAATCTGGCATCTTGACAAAAGATGATCGAGTTGAATTGATTCGAGGAGAAATTGTTCAAATGGCCGCCGTCGGTAGAAGGCACACATCCCATGTCAAGCGCCTGACAGAGTTATTCTATATCCGCTTATTATCAAGAGTAACCATTGGAGTCCAAGACCCGGTAGAATTGGACGATCGCTCTGAACCTGAACCGGATATTTCCTTACTGCGGCGGCGCGATGATTTTTATGAATTGGGACATCCTCAGTCGGAGGATATTTTACTAATTGTGGAAGTAGCGGATACAACCGCTGAAACTGACAGAAATATCAAAATTCCTCTTTATGCTGAAGCGGGTATTGCAGAAGTTTGGCTGGTAGATATTAACGAGCAATGTGTCGTAGTTTATCGCGAACCTTCTCCATCGGGATACCAAAATATTCAAAGATTCCAGCGGGGTAAGATTTTATCTATTCTAGCTTTTCCAGATATAGAAATTGCTGTAGTTGATGTGTTGGGATAAAAAGCTGGACTCATACTATTTTTTTTGTGGCGCGACTTGAGAGTCTAAATGAACAAGAATCAGCAAACAATTATAGGCAAAGGTGGGCAGAAACCCACCGTAAAGCAGAGCTATTAATTGTTTAATCTAACTCTGGATCGCCAGCTCTATCGAACGCAATCTCAAAGATTCCCGATCGCACAAACCGCCGCAAAGCTCTTAAATGATCGTCCGCATCTTGGCGATTGCAAAAACGGGAAACAGTGTGGTTTTGAGCATTGGGCAAAATCCGCACGATTGCCCAAGGTTTGGAAGAGTCACCTGCTTTTCTCAGAGTGTTGAGGTAGCTGGCGATGAGGCTGCCTTTGAGATTGGCGACTAGCTCTTCGATGAGATGCGCCGCTAACCTGTTGAGCTCTTTTTGCTTCAACTGCATCCGCAGGGCATCGAAATCGCTGTCAGAGTAGCTGCGAATCTTCGATCGCAGTTGCGAAATGCCGAAGTCGTCTAAGGCCTGCTGATAGCCGCGGGAAAATTCGCTCCCGTCGCTGGAAGGTTCTATCATGGTTTTAGGTCTCCTGAATTTGGGAAGCCACAGGCCAGCGACGAACTTTCCTAGGGGACGCGCTGGCTTTTGACTGTTCCGAGTATAGCACGCAATAGTCACACATATGTAGTGGATACGTGACAGTTAGACATAAAGACCTAAATGCAGCACACTTAAGATCGGCTTAAACAAAACTAAATCTCCGATGACCAAACGCTTGACAACTTATTTAGCTGAAGGAATCTATGACATCCTTGAAGATTGGGCCGATCGAGAACGCCGTTCAATCAGCAGCTTAGCAGCATTCCTTTTAGAAAAAGCTGCGAGAGAAGAACAGGAAAAAATCCAAAAACAGCCACCACCCCCATCTGATGAAAAGCAGGGGCGACAGTAAAATTGCTATGAAATCACCAACGATATACTGACACTCAGCTTAAACAAAAACTTAGTCTCTGATGACCAAACGCTTATCAACATATTTAGCAGACGGAATTTACACTCGCCTTGAGGAATGGGCGAAACAAGAAGGTCGATCGACTAGCAATTTGGCAGCATTCCTGTTGGAGAAAGCTCTTGTAGACCATGAGGAGAAACTGCTAAAACAGCAGTCTTTGTCTGATGAAAAGCAGGGGCGACAGTAAAGTTTGTGCGATCGCCCGATCTCGACATTTCTTTCTCATATCTCGATCGCCTCTCTTGCTCTCTTTTCTTTATTCTGTGGCTTTTGTGAATTTAGCCGCTTCGTTCCACAGATTATTTATTAATTCTGAGAATTTTTAAGATTGGGGGCGATCGGCTCTTGACATCTACCTCTCAAAATGAGAGAATAAAGACATATGCACATTGGATCTATGGAGCAAATCGATGATAAAAATTCAACAAAAGATATTAAAAATTCATGCACCTAATTTCAATTCGCACTCTCCGTGACGACGCTGCCATGTATCCCGATGTCAAAAAACAAATTGATAGCTGGTATGCGACTGTCAAGAAAGTAGAATGGCAGAACTTGGACGATGTTCGCAAGATTTACCGGGATGCCGAAGCAGTGGGAAATTTCACTGTTTTTAATATCAAAGGTAACGAATATCGCCTGATTGTCGGCATAGACTACGAGAGCCAAACGGTTTATTACAAATATTTCCTAACCCACGCTGAATACGATAAAAACAAATGGAAAAATGACCCTTACTTTTGATCGAGCTAATTATAGCAATTTGCTGGCAGAGGTCGCTCCACGGGCGATCGAAACCGAGGCAGAATACGATCGCCTCCTAGCAGTCGCAGAGGGGCTGACGTTCGCCAAAAACCGCACTCTCGAAGAAAAAGCTTTACACAAGTTATTGGTAACGCTAATTGAAGTTTACGAGGATCAAAACTATGCGATCGACAAATCCGAACCTCACGAGATTTTGCAACACATCATGGAAGCCAGCGGCACCCGTCAAGCTGACTTAGTTGGCATCATTGGATCTAGTGGCGTAGTTTCTGAGGTTGTCAATGGCAAGCGGGCAATTAGCAAAGCACAAGCTAAGGCACTCGGCGATTATTTTAAAGTGTCACCTAGTTTGTTCATCTAATTAGGATTAATGCCAAAAAATGCGATTTAGTTCGTAGTGCGGACTTCAGTCCGCAGCTTTTTGCGGACTGAAGTCCGCACTACAAACTGCTTTTGCACCTTACAAACTGGCATTTTTTAATTAAAAACCCGGTTCCTGCAAGAAACCGGGTTTTTAATCAGACGTTATTTATCTGCGTGTCATCGCACTTAATGACTCAATGCGAATTCCGGCAATCTCGGTTCAGATTCGCCACCTGGCAATACCTTAACCTGACCGTTTTCATCCACATCTACGATCGCACTTTGGCCGTCTTTCAGCTTCCCAGACAGCATTTCCTCAGCCAGTACATCTTCCAACAACCGCATGATGGCGCGGCGCAATGGTCGAGCACCGTAGCTGGGATTGTAGCCTTCTTTAACTAACAAATCCTTGAACTTGTCTGTCACCGACAAAGTGATACCCTGTTCGGTTAAGCGACTGAAAATTTCCTGCAACAAGATGTCAGCAATCTGCTTGATTTCTGCCTTGTTCAACTGGCGGAAGACGATAATTTCATCCAAGCGGTTGATAAATTCGGGACGGAAGAACTGTTTCAATTCTTCGTTTACCAAGCTGCGAACCCGGTTGTACTGACCGTCTGCGGCACTTTCGGCAAACTCGAAACCCAAACCGCCGCCGCCTTTTTCAATGACTCGGGAACCGATGTTTGATGTCATGATCAGCAGCGTATTCTTGAAGTCTACCGTGCGACCTTTAGCATCGGTCAAACGGCCGTCTTCCAAGATTTGCAGCATCATGTTGAAGACATCCGGGTGAGCTTTTTCGATTTCGTCGAACAAGACTACCGTGTAAGGACGGCGCCGGACTGCTTCTGTTAGTTGGCCGCCTTCGTCGTAGCCAACGTAACCCGGAGGCGAACCGATGAGTTTAGAAACAGTGTGACGTTCCATAAACTCGGACATATCTAACCGAATCATTGCTTCTTCGGAACCGAAGAAATATGTTGCTAAGGCTTTTGTCAGTTCGGTTTTGCCGACGCCTGTGGGGCCGGAAAATATGAAACTGGCGATCGGGCGATTGGGATTTTTTAAGCCTACCCGCGCGCGGCGGATCGCCCGAGAAACTGCGCTGACAGCTTCTTCTTGACCGATCAAACGCTGGTGCAAGGTGTCTTCCATATGCAGCAGCAATTCCGATTCCGATTCTGTCAGCTTGCTAACAGGTACTCCCGTCCAATTTGCCACGATGTGGGCGATGTCTTCTTCTGTGACGATGGGAGAGATTCTGACTTGGCTTTTGTTGATTGTAGCTTCGGCGATTTCAGCTTCGATTTCTAATTCGCGATCGCGCAATTTGCCTGCTTTGTCGAAGTCTTGTTCGCGCACAGCAGCATCTTTTTCTTTACTGACGGCCGGAAGTTGTTTTTTGAGTTCTTTAACTTCGGGCGGGGTTTGCGAGTTCAGCACGTGCACGCGGGAACCTGCTTCGTCAATTAAGTCGATCGCCTTGTCTGGCAAAAATCGATCGTTAATGTACCTGTCTGACAGTGTAGCCGCTGCTTCTAAAGCTGCATCGGAAATTGTCAGTCGGTGGTGCTGTTCGTAGGCCGATCGCAAACCGTACAATATTTCTATTGTTTCAGCCACGCTCGGTTCGCCGACTTTAATCGGTTGGAAACGGCGTTCTAGGGCTGCATCGCGCTCGATGTGCTTGCGGTATTCATCCAAGGTAGTCGCGCCGACACACTGCAATTCACCTCGGGCGAGGGCTGGTTTGAGCATATTGGAAGCATCCATGCTACCTTGAATCGCGCCTGCACCAACTAAGGTATGAATCTCATCGATTACCAGAATGATATTGCCGGCAGCGCGAATTTCTGCCATGATTTTCGTCAGCCGTTCCTCAAATTCGCCTCGGAATTTTGTACCAGCAATCAGCGAACCCATATCGAGGCTGATTACTTGTTTGTCTTCTAAAATTTCCGGGACGTTTCTGTTAACAATCCGCTGGGCGAGGCCTTCGGCGAGGGCTGTTTTGCCGACTCCGGGTTCGCCTACTAACACTGGATTGTTCTTCGTGCGGCGCCCCAACACTTGGATCACGCGCTCGATTTCATTTTCGCGGCCCACGACTGGATCGAGTTTGCCGGCGGCTGCTAACTTAGTTAAGTTAGTGCCAAATTCTTCTAAAGTTGGGATTTTGCGATCGCCACCGCTATCTCCTCGGCCTCCGGGTACTGCCGCTACTTCTCCCACAGCACGAATTACCTGCGTGCGAACTCTCTGGCGATCGATTCCCAGGTTTTGCAGCACCTTCGCCGCCACACCTTCATCGTCTTGAATCAACCCAAGCAGAATGTGCTCGGTGCCGATGTAATTGTGGCCTAACTGCCGCGCTTCATTCAGCGCCGTCTCAAAAATGCGCTTGACGCGGGGTGTAAACGGAATTTCTGGCGGGAGAAACCCGGAACCTCTACCGATGATATTTTCGATTTCATTGCGCGCCTCTTTCAAGTTGAGGCCCATATCCAGTAATACTTTTGCAGCGATGCCAGTGCCTTCGCCGACAAGTCCCAGAAGAATTTGCTCGGTGCCTACAAAATTGTGACCGAGGCGCCGTGCTTCCTCTTGAGCTAGCATTATTGCTTTAATGGCTTGTTCTGTAAAGCGTTCAAACATATTTTTTCCTTCCTACTGTCTTGGCGAGGGCTGTATCGCTGCTGGTGAGGAGCGATTTGAAATACTACACAAATTATATATGTAAATTTTTGTGTATTTCCTTCTTTAACAATGTATCGCTAGTAATTAGGGGCGGACAGTGGGGAGAGCCGAATAGCAGGGGTGTGGTTGCCGTCTCGGAGTACGCTGTACAATACGAGCTACAAGTGGCAATGCAAATTAAGGCTAATAATGTTGGATCTCACTTTACTTGGCGGCTGCCACTGTGTCAAGCATTTTCTCAAAGAAAGCAAGCGAAAGTGCCTCGGGGGGCGATCGGGGAATGCTTTTGTTTCAAATCACGTGCTTTGAGCCAAAGTATTGCACCCTAAAGCAATTTTATTTTAACAGGTCAAGGGACTGCTGCGGGCGTGCGATCGCCTGCGACCAAATCGACAGCGTTTTTTAATTGCTATTAGTCGCCTGCTTGCCCAATAAATTAAGAGGGCTTGAGACTCAGCATTTTTTGCGGTGATTTTGCCTTTTAACTTATAATATTTTCCTCATTTTACCGGAAATAATTGGTTGAAAGCCGGAACCCTTTGAGACAGAAATTAAAATCAGACTATTCATTACTCCCATCCTCGGACTTAAGGATAGAGTTCGCTCTCGAACTGTCAACTGTCAACTGTCAACTGTCAACTGTCAACTGTCAACTGTCAACTGTCAACTGTCAACTGTCAACTGTCAACTGTCAACTGTCAACTGTCAGTTTAAAGCCATTGTGCAAGCAACTGTTCAATAACTTTCACAAAGCCGATCGCAATTTGAATCAACGGCCAACCCACCAGACAAATTAACGCCGCCCAGCGAGTTTGAATATCCAAACCTTGGCGAACCGCCACAATTACAGCCAGCAAACTCCACACAGCTAATATCCGCTCTATGCCTTCTCCCAGCAACGGAATCAACGTTAAGAAATTTAGCACTTGGGGGGCGTAGGCAAATCCGATCGGCACCAGCAACTCCCCATAAGTTACGTGACCCGGTTTCAGCCAGTCCCCAATTTTCGAGATAGTGAAACTCCAAAAAAAATAACCACCCACGACTGCCAAACCATCTATCCAAAGTGCTAAAAATAACACAGATAGCTCAGTTCGATTGATTAACAAAATAACGGCATTTCCCAAGACCCGAGACACCGCTGCTAAAATTACAATTGTTAAAGCTATCCGCTTAGTTCTGCCAGTGTAGGGAGTTTTTTCATAAAAATTGCCGTTCAAAGAAAGTGCGTTCCAAAGCGTTGCCCGCAAACCTGTAATTGAATCTTCTCCCTTCACCTTTAATCCCTGCTCCTCTAGATAGTTGACAAGTTGGATAAAATAAGCTCTAATACAGCAGACTCACCGAACTATTTCTACGTAATTAGGTAATTAACAGGCATTCTACCAGATTTTATTAAATGCTAAGATTGATTTTGCAGATACTTGCGTGGCTGCGCGGGGGAAGTTTAAATTTGTTGACCATCGCAGGTGTAATCCTGATAATTTGGGGCATTCTTTCGCCGATCGGAACTGTGATCTGGTGGCTGGGTCAAAGTGCCGAAACCTTGGGTATCAAGAAAAGTCCGCCGGGGATATTGCCCTCAAACAACGGCAATCTAGAAGCGCGTAAGTCTTCGCCGATCAATTGTTATATCATCTTTTTACCGGGAGTTGGCGATTTTTCGGGGAACGAATTAACGCCGGGAGAAGAGTTTTTTCTCAAGCGTTTAGTTAAAAGTCACCCGCAGTGCGTAGCAGTGGGGGATATTTTTCCTTATTCAGCTTCTAACAAAAGTTTAGGAGGACAGCGGTTGCTAGCTCCTTTTTGGCGGTTTGCAGAACACGCAAAAAGCGGGCCAATTGCGGGCGATATATTTATCAAAATTCGCAATCTCTGGAGGTTTGCAATTTCTCTAGATTATCGCTACGGTTTTGCATACAATCAGGGAATTGCTAATGTAATTATCGATCGCATGAATGCTCAATCTCCCATTTCAGCTAATCCTCAAAAACCTTTGCAAGTTATTTTAATTGGCACTAGCGGTGGCGCACAAGTTGCTTTAGGTGCTACTCGTTATCTTAAGGAATGGCTGAATGCAGAAGTTACTGTTGTTTCGGTTGGGGGCGTGTTTTCGGGAGAAAATGGTTTTGCAGAAGCCGATCGCATTTTTCATTTTCGCGGCACTCGCGATGCAATTGAGGATATTGGCGGCATCGTTTTTCCGACTCGCTGGTACTGGTACGCGACTTCACCTTTCAATCAAGCGCGTTCGCAAGGCCGCTATGCAGAAGCTTTCAGCGGCCCTCACAAGCACGACGGCGATGATGGATATTTTGGAGAAAATGTGGCGGGGAACGGTAAAAAATATGTAGATATCACGCTGGAAAAGATTAATCAATTGCCTGTTTGGTCTGAGGGCGCAGCCAAAAGAGAGGACTGAAGTCCTCACTACTAACCTAATTATAGGTTAGTAGTGAGGACTTTAGTCCTTCTTAATTATAGGTTCGATCGTTCGGACTTTAGTCCTTCTTAATTCCTAAAGATTAGACTTGAATTGTACAAATAATTAGGATGGGCTTCTAGCCCGTCCTAAATTTTGATTAAAAAGACTTTTGCAATCTTGTCTATTAATCAAGAGAGGACTAAAGTCCTTACTACGAACCAATTTTATGATAGTCGATCGACCGCACATCATCTCAATCGATAACATATACCTTTTTCAAATTGCACCAACTCAAAAGCCGGGTCAAGATTTACAGTTGTTTCTCCTCCCCCTAGGAATAAGTAGCCCTTGGGGCGCAACACCCGCCGCACTCTCGCTAAAATCGATTGCTTTGTCTGAACATCAAAATATATTAAGACGTTTCGCAGAAAAATAATGTCCATTTGAGGCATCGATCCAAAGGGTTCTGTCAAGTTAATCTGGCGAAATTCGATCGCCTTGCGGAGGTGTTCTTTAATCTGCCATTCCTTGCCACACTGCTGGAAGTATTTGTGTAACAATGCTGTTGGTAAACCGCGCACTACTTCGTGCTGCGCGTAGCATCCAGAAATTGCTCGCTTCAGCATGGCTGTAGAAATGTCGCTACCAAGTATCTGTACTTGATTTCTCGCTAACTGCGGAAAGTATTCGCGCAGCAGCATCGCAATACTGTAGGGTTCTTGGCCGCTGGAACAAGCAGCACACCAAATATTCAAAGTGCGATCGCCCTGGATCTGTTTTAACAATTCGGGAAATACTGATGTTTTTAATATCTCGAAGGGGTTGATATCTCGGAAAAAAAATGTCTCGTTGGTCATCATTGCTTCGACTGTCGATTCGTGAAGTTGGTTAAAACGCTGTTGTTTGATTTGTTTTAACTCTGCAACTAACCCGCTGATGGAGTTTGCTCCGGCTTCTTTAGCTACCATCCCTAAACGCGATTCAACGAGGTACATCTTTTCTTCGGATAGGAATACACCTGTGCGATCGTATACAAGTTTTCGGATATAATCAAAATCTGCAATACTTATCGGCATGGTAATTGAAGGAAGAGTTGACAGTTGACAGTTGACAGTTGACAGTTGACACTTGACAGAAGGAAGAGGGAAAAACAGTTAGGGAGCATCTCAGTTTTGCAAAAAGCATTTTTTTTATTATAGTGCGAGCGTCCCCGCTCGCGAGTTGTAGAATACGCGAGCGGGGACAGCACTATAAATGCCAAACTGAGATGCTCCCAACAGTTATTCGTGCATCCCTGACTAATGACTACTGTTAGTGATAACTTAAGCTCGCACTAATGACTAAGGTTCGCGAGCAGAGACTAATGACGAATCACGTTTCCGAGCTTAAGTTCTCGCAAAACATGACTAATGACTGATGACTAATGACTGATAACGTCCGCGAGCGGGGACGCTCGCGCTACTGACTACTGACTGCTAAAATCTACAACTTTATCAACATCTAAAAATAGCAGTAACTGCCCTTGTAGCTTGTACGCTCCTCGAATTAGCGGGCGTATTTTGCTAGTAAAAGTATCTGGAGGAGTTTCAAAATCAGCTTGAGATACTTCTAGCACATCTCCAATATCGTCAACTAACCAACTGACTGTTTCATCGCCAGTTCTCACTATCACATTTAAAGGCAATTGTTCCACAGGCCGATCGCACAAATCCAACCGCCTCCGCAAATCAATCGCCGTGACAATTTGTCCCCTCAAGTTTATCAATCCACCGACTACTGCGGGCGCTAGCGGCACTCGCGTCATCTCCTGATAGCGGATGATTTCTTGAACTTTCTCAACCTCTATGCCAAAAAATAAGCTGTCAACAAAAAACGTACAAAGTAGAGTTTCTTCAGGCATTGTTTAATTATTCCTTTAATAGCCAGAGCTGGTGCTTGCTAACATCTGCTCGACTCCGAATAAATTGTTGTTAATTACTGCATCAACATCGAGGATTTCAGTAACTTGACCCTGAATCACAGCACAATATGAAATTCCTGCTTGAGTAGCTGCACCTTTAATGTCGATCGCCTGTTCTACAATATCCAGGATGCGATCGACTACCAGACCGACTTGGTGTTCTGAGCCGATCGACACTACGACTAACGGCAGTTTATCATCTGCTGCGCGCGATCGCCCGTCCAGACCGTTGGGCCCCCAATCAGCCGACTCACTGCCGCTACCAAACACCGCCGTCAAATAAATCACCGGCATAATTTGGTTGCGGTACTGCACCACATTCTGCTTCCCGACTCGCTCCAAAAGATGGCGGGGAAACTCTTCTAAGCGACAAACTCGCGATAGGTGAATCGCCATCCGCCGACAGTCTGGGCCCTGAAATACTAGCAACTGTTGTGGAGGTTCTGAAGATTCCCGGCGACTGTTTTCATCAGCTAAAATCGCCTTTTCCTGAGCCTCCGTCATGTGGGTTTTCTGAGCAATCCCGTGCACGTCCAAAATCAAAGCAACTTTACCGTCGCCCATAATAGTTGCTCCGGCAAAACAAGCTAGAGATTTTAGTTGTTTTCCTAAAGGCTTAACCACAATTTCTTGCGTGTCGTTGATGGCATCTACCACCAACCCAAAAGGTTTGTCTGTCGCTTGCACTACTACAATATTTAAAGCCTCATCTGTGTCGAATTGCGATTTTTTGCCGTTTTCTACAATTCCTGTTTCTAACTGTAATTCCCGATTCAAATAAATCAGTGGCAGCAGTCGCCCCCGCAACCGATAGACTGGCGTTCCGTGAAACATTTCGATTTTTTTAATTTGTTCTCCTTCCAAACGCATCAGTTCTAGCAAATTGACTTGAGGAATTGCGTAGCGAGATCCTCCGGTAGTAATAATTAATGTCGGAATAATCGCCAGAGTTAAAGGAATTTTTAACTTAAAAGTTGTGCCTTTGCCGACTTGACTTTGAACGTCGATCGTGCCGCTGATTTTTTCTATATGTGTCTGCACCACGTCCATCCCTACTCCCCTACCGGAGATATTGGTGATTTTTTCGGCGGTTGAAAAACTGGGCATGAAAATTAAATTTAGGGCTTCGCGATCGCTCATTTTAGCTGCGTCAACAGCAGAAAACATTCCTTTTTGCACTGCCTTACTTTTAATTCGCTCTGGATCGATTCCCCCGCCGTCATCGGAGATTTCTATGTTTACCTGACCGCTTTCGTGATAGGCTCGCAGTAGCAGTTTACCGAAGGCGGGCTTGCCTTTGGCGACTCGCACTTCTGATGTTTCAATGCCGTGATCGAGGCAGTTACGGACTAAGTGAGTTAGCGGATTGGCGATCGCCTCGATTAAGGTTTTGTCTAATTCTGTTTCTTCGCCTTCCATTTCTAACTGTACTTGTTTGCCCAAGCTGAATGCTGTGTCCCGCACTACCCGGGGGAATTTGTTCCAGATAGTGCGAATTGGCTGCATTCTGGTCTTCATTACTCCTTCTTGCAGTTCGGAAGTAACTAAGTTTAAGCGGCTGGATACTGATTTTAATGTATCGTCATTTTGGGTGTTTGCTGTTTGGGTATTGGCAAATTCTAAGATTTGGTTGCGACACAAAACGAGTTCGCCTACTAAGTTCATTAGTTTGTCCAGCAAGCCGACATCTACTCGGATTGCAGTATCGGAAATTTTGAATTTGTCACCCTCGGTATCCGCAGCATTTACCTGTTGGCTGGTAGTATTGGTAGCAGAGGGAATTAGCAATTGCTCGATCGACAATAAAGCATCTGCATACAAATGCTCTCGTGTCAACTCTGACTTTTCCGGTTCCTGGATCGCAACTTCTGGAGTTACTGAGTTGGATTCGACGATCGCACTCGGCGACAATTCAGATGCAGTACCGCCGGATTCTTGGAGTTGCAAAAGTCGATCGAGCAATGCGGTGTGGGCGATGGGGCTTTCTTCTCCCGTCTTTTCCAGGGCTTCCATGTGCGATCGTACCGCGTCGATTGTCTCCAGCAAAGCGCTAGTAATATCGGGAGTCATCGTCAAAGTGCGATCGCGCAAGAGGCTGAGCAAATTTTCTCCCGCGTGCGCGACAGACTCAAGTTTTTCCACCCCCAAAAAACCGCTATTGCCTTTAATCGTGTGCAAGCCGCGGTAAATCCGATTCATCACCTCTCTATCGGCATCATTTTTTTCTAAAGCTACTAAATCCTCCTCAATTTGGTTTAGGTATTCGTAGCCTTCAATCAGAAATTCCTTTACATCTTCATCAATTTCCATCGATCCGGTTCCTTGTTCATCGGTTTGACGCTGGATTAAAATAAATTATCGAATAGTTCAAAATTGTAGTGCGCCCCAGTCAGCATTACTTTTGATCTGGCGATCGTAGCTAAATCATTGCCAACTTGACCTCATAAGTATACTATATCTATACGAATTAGCAAAAATTATTAACATCGCAGTCCCGCAGTCGTGTTTTTGAACTCTGGCAAAAAAATCTGTATCAGGGTTTACCGCACCAACTGCCAAGGACAATGCACGACTTACACACTCTTAGCGCGCCCAAACCCCGTTTCTTCCTAAATGCCTGTCCCCAAACCTCTTATTTATCGTATAAACCGGGTTTATTGAGCCAGCGATCGGATAGAAGCTGGCAGAATAAATGAATATAATTTTTCTGCATTGTTACCTCCCAAGCTTTTTTTTGATAACTTCTGAAGTATACATAAATTTCGTCACTTTTTCACCCTACAGAAAATGCTAGAACAAATAGAACAAGCGCAACAAAGATTCAACGTCCTCGATCGCGTTCCCATCGGATTGTGCGTGATCGCTCGCGATTTTACCGTGCTGTTTTGGAACCGCACACTAGAGCAGTGGACAAAGCTGCTCAAAAAAGAAATAATCGGAACTAACCTCAAAACTCACTTTCCCCAACTCGAAGAACCTAAATATCAAACTCGCTTAAAACAAGTATTTAACAATGGCTTGCCCACCGTATTTTCGCCTCAACTCCACCAGCCCCTAATTTCATCAAATTTACCCAACGGCAAACCTAGAGTTCACAACACAAACGTCACTCCCATACCAGCCATCAAAGGAGAAGGTTTTTATGCTTTAATAGCGGTTCAAGATGTTTCCGAAGTAACGCAGCGCATCCAAACCTATCAGCAAGAAATTAAACACCGATTAGTAATAGAAGAAGAACTTAAACGCGCCACAACTGACGCCGAAGCTGCCAACCGAGCCAAAAGTGAATTTTTGGCAATGATGAGCCACGAAATCCGCACGCCGATGAACGGAGTCATTGGCATGACTGAGCTGTTGCTAGATACGCAACTTTCGCCAAACCAGCGCAATTTTGTGAATACAATTCGTACCAGCGGCGATTCTTTGCTGGCAATTATTAACGACATTCTCGACTTTTCTAAGATAGAAGCAGGCAAGCTGGATTTAGAACAAGAACCGTTTAATCTCAGAAACTGTGTCGAAGAAGCTTTAGATTTAGTCGCGATGAAAGCTGCGGAAAAACAGCTAGACTTAGCTTGCGAATTGGATGCCAGTGTTCCCGCCTTCCTGTACGGAGATGTCACCAGACTTCGCCAAATATTGATAAATTTGCTCGGCAATGCTACCAAATTTACCGAAGCAGGTGAAGTGGTAGTTAAAGTAACAGCAAAACCCATTGCCGACAATGCTGTAGAAGTTACGCAAACTAACTCAATTTCTCAAATAAATATTGGGCTTGACAGCGAAAAATTCAGGCATAAACCAGCTTTAAATTCTTCTCTGTCAGACTCTGATGCTGCCGATTCTAAATATCTAGAACCATCAGAAAGTAGTAACTACGAAATTCAATTTACTGTGAGGGATACAGGCATCGGAATTTCGCCCGATCGCAAAAACATACTATTTAGAGCCTTCAGTCAAGTTGACAGTTCCACAACTCGCAAATATGGCGGTACTGGCTTGGGCTTAGCCATCAGCAAACGCCTCAGCGAAATCATGGGTGGCACTATGTGGGTAGAAAGCGAAATCGGCAAAGGTTCTAAATTTTCTTTTAGCATCAAAGCTCAGCCAGCACCGGCTAATGAAGAAATATTAAACCTGAATGTACCCCAGCCTCAACTAGCAGGTTTGCGACTGCTGCTAGTTGACGATAATCCCACAAACCGCAAAATTCTTACCCTGCAAGCTATGTCTTGGGGAATGGTTGTCCGCGCAGCAAAATCTGGCGCGCAAGCGCTGAAAGTGCTGCAATATGAAACTATGTTTGACATAGCGATTCTAGACTTTCATATGCCAGAAATGGACGGCATTACTTTAGCAGAAAAAATTCGAGAATTTCCTCAAGGTAAAAATTTACCTTTAATGATTTTGAGTTCTGGGGGCAGGCCATCTCGCCGCGAATTTCAAGGGCGAGTTGAATTCGCAGCTTTTGTATACAAACCAATTAAGCAAGCACAGCTCCATGAAGTTTTGCTTCGCATCTTGGGCGGGGAATGTACCCCAATTCAACCGTGTTTTTCGCAGCCTCAATTTAATTCACAATTAGCCGAAACACTGCCTTTGAAAATGCTGTTGGTAGACGATGTAGAACTCAATCAAATGGTAGCAGGGCAGATGTTGCAGAAGT
This sequence comes from Microcoleus sp. PH2017_05_CCC_O_A, assembly GCF_020738785.1. Taxonomy (NCBI): domain Bacteria; kingdom Bacillati; phylum Cyanobacteriota; class Cyanophyceae; order Oscillatoriales; family Microcoleaceae; genus Microcoleus; species Microcoleus sp. PH2017_05_CCC_O_A. Next base: position 37,589 of record NZ_JAEQCB010000041.1, read on the forward strand.
TAGGTTACAGTGCAGATTTTGCCAGCAGCGGACAAGCAGCTTTGGATGCTTTGGAGCGTTCGGAATACGATATTGTGTTTATGGATATGCAGATGCCAGAAATGGACGGTTTGGAAACTACTCGCCTGATCCGCCAGCGATTTTCGGGAAATTTAATATTAGAAAATCCAGCTCCAGAATCTGGATTTTCAGCAACAGACGAGCAATCTCACAATCCAAAATCGACTTCTCCTTGGATTATTGCGATGACGGCTAATGCGATGCAGGGCGATCGCGAACTTTGTTTAGATGCTGGCATGAATGATTATATCAGTAAGCCGGTGCGAGTCCAGGCGATCGTTCAGGCGATCGCGCAGTACGATCGACAAACCGGGCGATCCAAATCCTATTCAGATCTTAACAATTGGCAGACTCAGCCGACAGACTCTGCTTCCCAAGCTCAGCCTGGAAACGAAATGAAAAATGTTGCACCCGCAGTTGATGAAACTGCGTTGGAAGAGTTAAAGCATTTAATCGCCCGCGCAGGTGTTTTGATTTCACAAATTGAAGGTGGAAGTCAATCGGGAGTTGCAAATTTTCCTCCTAATTCTGGGGAAATTGTAGCGGGTACTAATAACATTAAATTTCCGACTTTACCTGCTGTGACAGTTCCTAGATTAGAGGCAGAAAACTCCCAAATTTTACCGCCAGCCACACCGCAAAATTTTCTACCCGAAACAGCACAAACCGAAATAGAATTGCCGCCTCTTGACAGTCAAACTTTTGAAGAATTGACGGATTTACTGGGAGAAGAAGCTGAAGAATTTTGGATCGAGCTAGTAGATAAATTTCTGGAAGTTGCACCGCCAAAATTGCAGGAACTCGCCGATGCTGTCAATCAATTGAATGCTCCCGCAATTAAAGCCTCGGCTCACGCTCTTAGAGGTGCTTGTACGACAGTCGGAGCCATGCCTTTGTTTCAATTGTGCGCGCAGCTCGAAGAGATGGCCCGGAAGAAAACTCTCTCAGGTAGCGAGGTTCTGATGTGCAAAATTGCAGCCGAATATCAGCGGGTAAAAGCGGCTTTGTCATCTAGTTGATTGCTATCGAAGAAGGAAGTTCGGCAACGGATTTATTTGCAGCATCTCAATGAGTCAATCGTGTACGCAAGTATCACAATACTTAAAGGTTTTTTAGGTACGTTATTGCGATAGAGCGCTCAAGCGCAACAACGTACCTTTTTTAAAGTGCCACTTGTCTCCAGGAGTGTGAGTGTAAAAAGCAAAAATAATTGACAAAAGCAACCCGATATGGTGTGTCGGTGGCGCGGGACGATCGATCGCCCGTTTTCCGCAAAATGTTCAACATTTAGGCCATTTAGCCAATTGCGAAAATTTAAAAGTTCTGACATAATCTGATAGAATTCTCAACACGATCTCAATAGCAACGTGACGGCTCAATTGCTAACTTTTCAGATACTGTAACAAAATGTCAGTATAAAAAGTGACAGATTATCCTATCCGTTGCCGAAAGTTAAGTATTCCATGGAGTATGAGATTATACAGTTGTTAAAAATCATCAGAGTGCGATCGATCTACAGTGAACTCATCCATTTCAACGCAGAAATTAAATCTGCTGCTGACTAAGAACTTGATGCTATTTTCACAAGAATATGATTAGTGCTGACTTTAGAATCAACTCGCAAACCACGCCCCAAATTCTGATCGTCGATGACGAAGCAACCCAGCAGCTATTTACCCGCCGGATTATGGAAAAAGAAGGCTATCGGGTAATTGAGGCATCAAACGGACAAGAATGTTTGGACATTTGTCAAGAAACTCTCCCAGATATTGTCCTATTGGATGCGATGATGCCTGTAATGGACGGTTTTACTTGCTGCGCCCAACTCCAGGCTAATCCCCAAACGCAAAAAATCCCGGTGCTGATGATTACAGCACTAGATGATAAAAAATCTGTCAATCAAGCTTTTGAAGTAGGAGCAACAGATTATGTGACGAAGCCGATTCACTGGCCAGTGCTGATTCAGCGAGTGCGGCGCTTGATTCAACAGTCTCAACTGTATCAGCAGTTGATGGAAAGCCAAGAGAAAACTCAAAAATTATTACTGAATATTTTACCAGAGTCGATCGCACTCCGGCTCCAAGAAGAATCAGCCCCAGACTTAGTAATTGCCGATCACTTCCCCAATGTCAGCGTCTTATTTGCTGATATGGTAGGCTTTACCAAGCTTGCCTCAGAAATGCCTCCTATTGAATTAATTGTCAAACTCAATTCTATTTTCTCAGAATTTGACCAGCTAACTCAGGAATACGGCTTAGAAAAAATTAAGACTATTGGGGACGGCTATATGGTAGCATCTGGATTGCCCATCCTCCGGGACGATCATGCTGACGCGATCGTGCAAATGGCCCTAGCCATGCAGCAAGCTATGACGCGGCTAAACACACAAACAAAAGAATTTCACAGCCTGCGAATTGGCATTCACTCCGGGCCTGTGGTTGCAGGGGTCATCGGAACTAAAAAGTTTAGTTACGACCTTTGGGGCGACACGGTAAACACGGCAAGCCGCATGGAACAATATAGTTTTCCCGGCTGCATTCAAGTGACAGAAGACACTTACAAGCAGTTGTCAACAAAACATTTGTTTGCAGAAAGAGGAATGATTGATGTTAAAGGCAAAGGTAAGATGAAAACTTACCTCTTAGATTGTTCAGAACATCTCAACAGATGTACTGCATGAATTGGTAATCAATAATGGTTAATGTGAAGTCGTACATGAGGGTCAAAAAATACCTCAAACGTAGTATCAATCAACGGTTTGATACTTAGGTCTAGATGCCCCCTTAGCTTGCCCCCTACTCCCCCTTAACAAGCAGGGCGGTTTTATTGTCATCATAGAAATAGGTACGTAGTTGGGCTTGGGCCCTCTATACAGGTATGTTTAAAGGGAGCATCTCAGTTTTGCATTTATAGTGCTGTCCCCACTCGCGATTTGTAGAATACGCGAGCGGGGACAGCACTATAATAAAAAAAATGCTTTTCACAAAACTGAGATGCTCCCTGTTTAAAGAGGGCTAAAGCCCAACTACGTACCTTGATTAATATGACAGTTGCGTTTAATCGGCCATCCGACCTTTGAGCGATGTTTTCGGTAGTTTCAGATGTCTTTTCCCGACAATAAAACTACCCTGCTTCGATCGGGGGATTTAGGGAGATCTAGACTCTGATATAAACCAGAGATACAAAGGTTTTCAGCCAATTCCCAATTCCCAATTCCCAATTCCCAATTCCAAATTATTAAGGAGCGCGCCAAAATGGGTTTAGTTTTAATTGTAGATGATGCAGCATTCTCTCGGCGGATGATTCGCAAAGCTGTTGAAGAAGCCGGACATCAAGTGATAGAAGCAGCCAACGGACAAGAAGGCTTAGATATGGCTGCATCCAAGTCGCCAGACTGCATGATGACAGATTTGTTAATGCCAGAAATGGACGGTTTCGCCTTGCTAAAAGCCCTGGGCGAAAAAGGCTCTAAAATTCCAGTCATCGTACTTTCAGCAGATATTCAAGACAGCGCTAGGCAGAAGTGCGAAGAATTGGGAGCATTTATGATGCTGAAAAAGCCCCCAAAAGCTCCCGAGATTCAGGCTGCAATCCAAAAAGCTCTGGATAGCAAATAGGAGATATCAGAGTGGAGCTAACAGCAGATGAAATAGATGCTTTGAAGGAGCTAATCAATATTGGTGTGGGAAGTGCCGCTGGAATGTTGAATGAAATGATTCAATTTCCCATCCAGTTGCAGATTCCAGATATTGACCTTGTATCAGCCAATGAGCTGCGAAGCGAATTAAAAAAACGCTTCGGTATAGAGCCTCTTTCCACGGTGCAGCTAGGCTTTAACGGCTCATTTAGCGGCAGCGCCCAGCTACTTTTTCCTACCGAAAGTGCAGTGAATTTAGTTTCTGTTCTCACTGGTGAAGAAAAGGGAAGTCCTGACCTTGATTCTCTCAAAATTAGTACCCTCAGTGAGGTGGGGAATATGATCATTAACGGTGTCATGGGTTCAATTGGCAACGTTCTAGACCAACCGTTAGACTATGAGGTTCCCTATTACGCAGAGGAAGAAATTGAGGATTTACTGTTAAAAGAAAAGTCTCTCGATACCGGGAGCGTGCTGTTGGCTCCAGCTCACTTTAGTATTGAAGAACTGCAAATTCAAGGAGACATTTTGCTGTTTTTCGATGTGGGTTCGTTTCAAATGCTGCTGAAGGCGATCGCCGCGGCATCTTAAATACCGCAAATATTCCTCATGCAAACCGGATGTTTTGTGTCCCAGACTTTCAACAGTTGACAGTTGACAGTTGACAGTTGACAGTTTGAGAGCGATCTCTACCTAGAAGGAAGAGGATTGGAGTAATGAATAGTGTGATTTTAATTTCTCCCGATCGGGGTTACGGCTTTCAACCAATTCTTTCTGGTAAGCACAAAGCGGGTTTCGGGCTGCCAGTACCGAGAATGTGTGACGTAAAAGTACGCGCGTGCGAAGCTATCCCGTAGGGAATCGCCCTCCCTGATAAATTGTATAAAACTACCTAAAACATGGATACACAAAATCAATCAACAGCCTCAGAATCTTCCGAAATTGACTCGGAACCCAGCAATTTGGTAGCGACAACAATTGCAGAAACAGCAGAGAGTTTCAGCAACCAGTACCAACAGCAACTGATTATCGCTCTGGCAGCAGTCAGAGATGGCGACTTTAGCGTTCGTTTACCCGCGGACAACGGCTTGGGTGAAATTGCCAAAGTCTTTAATGAAATGGTGAGTGTCAATGAAAAATTTGCTGACGAAATAGAGCGCGTCAGCCAAGCAGTTGCCGAAGAAGGCAAAGTACCAAAATCAAGAGAAATCAAAGAATTTAAAGGTTCTTGGGTTAGCAGTATTGACGCGGTGAATGCAACGCTAAACAGCTTAGTTGCGCCGACAATAGACATAGCGCGAGTGCTGCACGCTGTAGCTAAAGGCGATTTGTCCGAAAAATTTAGCTTAGAGTTTGAAGGCAAACCAATCAAAGGATTGTTCCGCCGTATTGGGACTACTCTCAACAAAATGGTAGACCAATTAAATAGTTTTGCTTTAGAAGTAACTCGCGTCGCCCGCGAAGTTGGTAGCGAAGGCAAATTGGGAACCCAAGCAGAGGTAGAAGGGCTATCGGGTATTTGGCAAGAACTGACGGCAAGTGTTAACTTGATGGCGGCAAATCTGACTCATCAAGTACGAAATATTACTAAGGTTGCAACGGCAATTAGCGTCGGCGATTTGAATGAAAAAATTACCGTTGAAGCCGCAGGGGAAATTTCGCAATTGAAAGATACTCTCAATCAAATGGTTGACAGTCTCAACGATTTTGCCAAAGAGGTGACGCGGGTAGCAAAAGAGGTGGGAACTGAGGGGAAACTTGGGGGTCAAGCACAAGTTCACGGAGTAGCTGGCGTCTGGAAAGATTTAACGCAAAATGTTAATCTAATGGCGAGCAATCTTACCAATCAAGTACGCAATATTGCGGAAGTTACTACGGCGGTAGCTCAGGGAGATTTGTCTAAAAAAATTACTGTAGAAGCTGAAGGGGAAATTCTGGATCTGAAGAATACGATTAATGAAATGACTGTTCAGCTTAATGAGTTTGCTTTAGAAGTTACGCGAGTTGCTAGAGAAGTTGGCGTTGAGGGCAAATTGGGAGGTCAAGCAACTGTTGATGGTTTGTCGGGTACTTGGCTGAGTTTGGCTGGTAATGTGAATATTATGGCGGCTAATCTTACGGAGCAAGTTCGGAGTATTGCGGAAGTTTCTACTGCTGTGGCTAAGGGAGATTTGTCGAAGCAAATTACTGTGGAAGTTCAAGGAGAAGTTCTGGAACTGAAAAATACGTTGAATACTATGGTTGACCAGCTTAATACTTTTGCAGATGAAGTAACGGGGCTGGCGAAACAGGTAGTTGCAGGACAGTTGGGAGGGCAGGCGACTGTTCCTGATATCAGCGGGACTTGGAAAGATTTGACGGATAATGTTAATCTGATGGCGGCTAATTTGAACGCTCAGGTGCAGCAAATTTCTCAAGTTGCGATCGCAGTTAGCAGTGCTTCGGAGGAATTGATTAGCGAAAGTCAAAATATGGGGGCGGCGGCTGAAGAAACTTCGGCTCAAGCAGGGACGGTATCTGCGGCGGCGGATTTAGTTAATAGCAATACTCAATCGGTGGCTACCGGCATCGAGGAGATGAATGTGAGTATTAAGGAAATTGCTAAGAATGCTTCGGAAGCTGCGACGGTTGCTAATTCGGCGGTGAGGATGGCGGAAACTACGAATCAAACTATTACTAAACTCGGCGTTAGTAGTGCAGAGATTGGTAATGTTGTCAAGGTGATTACTTCGATCGCCCAACAGACTAATTTGCTGGCTCTGAATGCTACAATCGAGGCGGCTCGGGCTGGAGAAGCGGGCAAGGGTTTTGCGGTGGTGGCGAATGAGGTGAAGGAGTTGGCGAAACAAACGGCGGCGGCGACTGAGGATATCAGCAAGAAGGTGGAGGCTATTCAAGCTGATACTAAAAGCTCCGTACAGGCGATCGGCCAAATTACTTCTATTATCAACCAAATCAGCGATTTCCAAACGACGATCGCCAGTGCAGTGGAGGAACAAACGGCTACAACTACCGAAATTGCGCGCAATGTCAACCAAGTTGCGATCGGTTCCTCGGAAATTGCCCGCAATATTACCAGCGTCGCCGATGCAGCGGGAAGTACCGCCACCAGTGCTAGCAATACTCAAAATTCTGCGATCGAATTATCGAAAACGGCCGCTCAATTGCAAGGACTTGTCAATCAGTTTAAGTATTGATTTGGATAATAGATAATGGGGAATTGATAATGGGTAATGAGTAATGAGTAATGGGTGAGTTAAGGTGGGCAATGCGCTCCCTAAATAATTAATTCCCAATCCCCAATTCCCAATTCCCAATTCCCAATTCCCAATTCCCAATTCTCAATTCCCTAAAATGAAAACCTACTCAAAACCAATTTCATTAATTCTGATTGGAGGCTTTTCGGATTCAGAAAATCAGACATTGCGCGAAACGTTAAAAGCAGACGAATATGTATTTGCCACAACTACAGATTTATACAATTGTTTAGATATTGCTGAGTGCCACCATCCCAAAGCTGTCATCCTAAATTTTGCAGCCATAGAACACAATTATTTAGCAATTATCCAATTCTTGCAATTATTACAAATACCCACGATAATTCTCAGCGACGACTTAGCAAGGAATATGATTCAGTATTTGTCGCTGGCAGGAATATTCGCAACTCTCAAAAAAACTAACAATGAATTAGAATTGCGGCACACCGTGGCAACTGCGGCTTATCCAAATAACGCCGATCCAATTAATTCTCACAGTCAACTGCGGAATTTCAACCTAGCCAAGCTCGAAACCGGAAAACACACAAAATTACAGGATGTTGTCAACAAAGCCATCGGCACAGCAGTTTCTCAGATGAGCGAAATGATTGCGTGTGAGGTAGAATGTGAAATGCCTTCATCTCAAGCGCTGTCCCCGATATTTTTGCAAAAAAACCTAATTGAAACCTTGGGAAAAAACCTAATAGCTGTAGCGCAGCTTGATTTTAACGGCAATTTATCAGGTTCGGCTCAGATGTTGTTTTCCTGCGAGGCTGCTGATGCTCTTGTTTTAGCTCTCAACGGCGGCGGCGATGTAACCAGCGAGGAATTCAAGCAAGATAAGGCTGACATCTTGGGGGAAATTGGCAATTTAGCTATTAGCGGTATTGTCGGCACTTTTAGTAATACCTTAAAATACAATCTCGGTTATGTAGTTCCCCACTATATAGAAGGTTCGGCGGAGGAAATATTTAGCGCTATGAATTTTAATATGCGCTCAACAATTCTACTATTTATGTCTCATTTTAAAATTATCGATCTTGGCGTAGAAGGCGATTTAATTCTGTTTTTTCAAGCTCGCTTACTGCTCGATCTGTTATTTCGAGTTTAATAGAAAATGTCCCAGATCAAGGTTTTAATTGTTGATGATTCGGTAGTGGTGCGCCGATTGTTAAGTAACGTACTCGACGGCGATGCAGCACTGGAGGTTGTGGGGACTGCACCCAATGGTAGAATTGCTTTAGCCAAGATTTCTCAGGTGAATCCAGATTTGATTGTGCTGGATGTGGAAATGCCGGAAATGGATGGTTTGGAGACGCTAGTGGCAATCCGAAAACTTGACAAAAATATTCCTGTAATTATGTTTAGCGCGCTCACAGAGTTGGGCGCTGTTGCTACTTTAAATGCTCTGGCGCTGGGTGCTACGGATTACGTGACTAAGCCTCATAATATGAAGAGCAAGGAAGCGGCGCTAGAACACATCCGCGAGCAATTGATTCCGAAAATTAAGGTTTTTTGCAATGGTGGCAAGATGCCAAAAGTGGGGAATATTCAAGTACCTAAGACTCACAATAATCCCACACCATTGCCAGTTAAATCGGGTTTGATTTCGTCGAATTCAGCGGTCAATTTTAAATCTAAAATCGAAATTGTAGCGATTGGGGTTTCGACGGGTGGGCCAAATGCTTTGGAAACTATTTTGCAGGATTTGCCGGCTAATTTTCCTGTACCAATTGTGATTGTGCAGCATATGCCGCCGGTGTTTACGAAGCGTTTAGCCGATCGCCTGACCGAAAAGTGCAAAATTAGAGTGGAGGAGGCTGTGACGGGAAGTATTGTTGAGCCAGGAGTTGCTTGGATAGCGCCCGGTGATTACCATCTGGTTTTGGAAAAACAGGGTTTTGGGGTGCGTATTCGCACGCATCAAGAGGCGCGAGAAAATTCTTGCCGCCCTGCGGTTGATGTGCTGTTTCGATCGACTGCTAAGATTTACGGTGCTGGAGTTTTGGGTGTGGTGCTGACGGGAATGGGGCAGGATGGGCTGCTGGGCTGTCAGAATATCCGGGAGGCTGGGGGTAAGATTATCGTTCAAGATGAGGCTAGCAGCGTTGTCTGGGGGATGCCGGGAAGTGTGGTTAATTCTGGTTTTGCCGATCGAGTGGTATCCTTACAAGACATGGCACGCGAAATTATCGATCGAGTAATGAGTCAGTAGTCAGTTGGCAGTTGGCAGTTGGCAGTTGGCAGTTGGCAGTAGTCATTAGTTATTAGTTATTAGTTATTAGTCATAGTGCGAGCGTCCCCGCTCGCGAACGTTATTAGTCATTAGTTAGTTGCTACAAATTCTCTTCGGATCGATGCCCGATGCCCTGCGCGGGCCAATGCCCCATTCCCCATTCCCCATTCCCCATTCCCCATTCCCCATTCCCCATTCCCCATTCCCCATTCCCCATTCCCCATTCCCCATTCCCCATTCCCCATTACCCATTACCAATGTCTCGACCAACATTATATATTGCCATCACCAATCATGGATTCGGCCATGCCGTCCGAGTTTCCTCCGTAGCTGCAAAAATCCAAGAATTAAACCCAGATATCTTACTAATTATCACCACAACTGCACCTCGCTGGCTGCTAGAATGTTATATTACTGGTGATTTCATCCTCCGTCCCCGCGCTTTTGATGTCGGAGTTGTGCAGGCTGATAGCTTGCATATGGATAAAGAGGCAACTCTAGAAAAATTGCGGGAAATTCGGGAAAAGCAAAATTCACTAATTGCAGGCGAAGTGAATTTTCTTAAGCAAAATCGCGTGGATTTGGTGCTGGCAGATATTCCTCCTTTGGCAACGCGAATGGCGGCAGCGGCTGGGGTTCCTTGCTGGATGATGAGCAATTTTGGGTGGGACTTTATCTATCGAGATTGGGGCGGGGAATTTGACGAAATGGCGGATTGGATTGGTGAATGCTTCGGAAAGTGCGATCGGCTTTTTCGTCTTCCTTTACACGAACCGATGCCAGCTTTTCCTAATATTGAAGATGTCGGCTTGACTGGCGGCAATCCTCGCTACAGTAATGATAAAATTCGGGAAGTATTTGGAATTGAATCACCGCCGGAAAAAACTGTGTTGCTGACTTTTGGCGGACTGGGTTTAGAGGCAATTCCTTATCACAATTTACAGCAATTTAGCGATTGGCAATTTATCACTTTTGATGCGGGAGCTCCCGATTTGCCGAATTTGATTAGAGTCAAACATCAGCAGTTTGCACAATCTTTCCCAATTTTACCGCGCCCGGTCGATATGATGCCTGTCTGCGGCCGCATGGTTTCTAAACCGGGATACAGCACTTTTTCGGAAGCTTTGCGCTTGGAAATACCTGTTGTTTCTATCATGAGAGATGGTTTTGCCGAAGCTGCTGTCTTGTTGGAGTGGCTGGAAAAGTATGCGGAACACCAAGTTGTGACTGCGGCGGAGTTTTTTGAGGGGGATTGGGGGTTTTTGCACAAGCCGCTGCACCCGCCCCGTTTGTCGGATAAGTTGGATAAGCACGGTACGGAGGCGATCGCCCAAGCTGTTGTAGACTATTTTAAAGATGAGGATTAGGATGACGGCGATTGAAATCTCGTCTACACCAACAATAGACGAACAATTGCATTCCCAAGCTTTGCTATCTTGAAATTATCTGCGTTTATCTGTGTTAATCTGCCTGACATCTGCGGTTGACATATCAATTAAAGATTGATGCAAAAAATCTAAAATCTAAAATCTAAAATCTAAAATCGAATGCTTCATCACCAAGAAATACTCAAAATTAAAACTACAGGCAAGTCTCTGTACAATATCAGTCTTAAGATAGAAGATGTGGTAGCAAATTCAGGTATTAAAACAGGACTTTGTAGCTTGTTTTTGCGCCACACTTCTGCTAGCTTGGTGATTCAAGAAAATGCTGATCCGGATGTACTGACGGATTTGGCTAATTTTTTGGCTAAACTGGTACCGGAGGGCGCAAGTTACATTCACGATGCCGAAGGCCCAGACGATATGCCGGCGCACATTCGCACTGTACTGACTCATACTTCTGAACAAATCCCGATCGCACGCGGTAGATTATTGTTAGGAACTTGGCAGGGAATTTACCTTTGGGAACACCGCCAGCGGGGCCACATTCGCGAACTCGTGGTTCACATCAGCGGCAGTTGACAGGATGGGCATGGGGCATGGGGCATGGGGCATGGGGCATCGGTAACTGGTAATTGGTAATTGGTTGCTACTCATTTGTGATTGGTATCCCCTTACAAATAACAAATAACAAATAACAAATAACTACCGACTGCTGACTGCTGACTTTATTTATTAGAACGTTCGATAGGAATTTGTACTTCACTGATTTTAGTGGATTCCGGCGTCATGGGCGAATTGTAAAAAAAGCGGCGCGGCGGCCCGGCTATTTCGTATTCGGGATGTTGTTGAAGCCAATCTTTGAGTTGGGAGAGGTTATTTTCGTAGCTTTCCCAAGTGTAGGCGCCGCGCACGCCGATACTGACAACTGTCATCGGTGAAGTATCCGTGACTTCCACAGCAGGGTTAACGCTGCTGGGGGCGATATTTGGTGCGGGATACAGGAATGAAACTTCTGCAACAGGAATTGCATCGATTTGCTCGGAAGTTGCAGTGTAGCGCGCTTCTACTGGCGTTGTCATCGCAATTTGGTTGTTGCTGATGTGTTGAAACAAAGGATTGAATGCGATTCCTGTCGCTTGTCGCAAATCGCCCGCGTGGGTGTAGGTGACAGCGCGGTACTGAGGATATTGCTTAACTTCTATGACGCCAATATTTGCGGGCTCAGGAAATCCACTTGGTAATACCATTTTTGATGTTTGATTTGAGGTTTTACACTAAACAATGAGGAAAGACTTACTCCGCAAGGGTTTTAAACTTGCGGGCAGTTGCATTGTTTTTGGCAACTGTTATAAATAGGTTGAGATTGTTTGCAGACGATCGCTCTAGTGGCACAATCAGTTTAGCAGTTATTCAGGGTGCTGCTAACTGTCGATCGCCTAAAATTAAGTTTAGAGATTTATTAACTAACCTCGTAATAATACGGACGGCGCTAAGTAAGCAGAGAAACATTAATCAAGTTGTCCTTGGAAAATGAGGGTTTTTCAGGGGCGTCTGCTATTTTTGTCGGAAAATATTCCGCTGTGAAGTCGATCGAGCTGTGCGTTCTCAGCTATTCTCACACCGATCGGGTTCAACTACAGGGTCAATTATATCGCTTTCAGGGAATGACATATGAACAAGATTCTAGTGATTGAGGACGATAGAGTAATTCGCGAGAATATTCTCAAACTCCTCAAAGCTGAAGGTTTCGACGTGACGGGTGCAGAAAATGGAGCGATCGGCTTAAATGCGGCGGTGTCAAATCTTCCTGACGTGATTCTTTGCGATGTAATGATGCCGCAACTTGACGGCTATGGGGTGCTGGCGGCATTGCGATCGCATCCTGTTACTGCTACAGTACCTTTTGTGTTTCTGACTGGTAAAGCCGAGCGCTCTGAAATGCGCCAAGGCATGGAATTGGGAGCTGATGATTACCTGACTAAGCCTTTTACTAAAGCTGAACTTGTGGGCGCCGTATCGAGCCGCTTGAAAAAACAAGCAGCTTTGGCCAAACAGCAGAGTAATTTGCGATCGGAAAGCAACGAATTGCTGCAAGAAGCCGCAGATAAATTAGAGCAGATAAAAACAAATCTGTGCGGCGCCCTGGAACGAGAAGAATTCCAAGTTTACTATCAGCCGCAGATCGATGTTCAGACGGGTCAAATTATGAGCGCCGAAGCCTTAGTGCGCTGGCTGCATCCAGAAAAAGGGCTGATTTCGCCCGCCGAATTTATTCCAGATGCTGAAGCAACTGGTTTCATCGTACAATTAGGCGAGTGGGTTTTGCAAACAGCTTGCAGGCAAATGCAACTTTGGCAAAACGCTGGTTTTTCCTTGCAGCAAGTAGCGGTAAATCTGTCGCCGCGCCAATTTAACCAGGCGAATCTCAGCAGCAGAGTTGCCGAAATTTTAGCAGAAATTGGTTTAGCACCGAGCAGTTTGGAATTAGAACTCACCGAAAGTATGATGGTGAAGGATGCCGAAAGTGCGATCGCTACTTTGCAACAATTGAAAGATTTAGGAGTTTCTATATCTATTGACGATTTCGGCACAGGCTATTCTTCCTTAAGCTATCTGACACAATATCCCTTCGATGTTTTAAAAATTGACCGCTGTTTTATCAGCAACATTACCGATGGTTGCACAAATGCAGCGATTGTGAAAGCGATTATTGAAATGGCGCACAGTCTCTGTCTTGAAGTAGTTGCCGAAGGAGTTGAAACAGAAGCAGAAAGAGATTTTCTCTGGCGCTACGAGTGCGATGCTATGCAAGGATATTTGTTCAGCCCTCCCGTGCCGGCTGCGGATTTTGAGGAGTTGCTAGTAGAGGGGAAATAAGCTGTACTGCATCTAGATTGTGTATGGTGTTCGAGAGGGAGAGGACTATAACTGCTTCGCTCGGAGGGTAAAGAAAGGAGGAGAGAATTTTTGATGGTCATCGCAATATACAATTTAAATTCAGTACAGCTTACTTATCGGCTACTGCCACTCTTTCTGTCTCGAAAAATATCAATAAAACCTTTGTAATTTCCTTTCTATCAAGACAGATAATGTACGAGTTTTGGGTAATAAATATTTATGATAATTTTAATAAAATTTTATGGTTTAAGCTGAGATAAACTGACTTAAAATGATAACATAAAATCTCTGCTTTAGCGCAGACAAGTTCCCCCTGATATCAAATCCGATTCGATCGTCCTGTATTCATCTCTATCTTCCCTCTCTGTGCCCTCTGTGTTCTCTGTGGTTAAATCATTCCGATACAACCAGAAGACAAGCTAAAAAAATAAATATTGCTCCAGGTTTCCAGTCAAAATTAAGAGTTCGATCTATGCTGTTACCATTTAAATCGCCAAAAGCAGATACGCAAAAAACCAAGCGACACAATCCCTCGCGGGTGCGCGATCATTTAGCAAACGAGCGCACTTATTTAGCGTGGATGCGAACAGCGATCGCCCTGATGGGTTTTGGCGTCGTCATCGTCCGCCTGCGAGCCTTCCACCCGCCTCTTTTGCCGACTCCGGGTAATGGCTGGAAGTTGGGTTTGCTGTTTTCTGTGGTGGGTTTGCTGACAGTGTTAATTTCCACTCAGCACTACTTTGCTGTGCGTCACGATATCGATTACGATACTTACGAGCCTACGGACAGGTGGGTGCTGCTGTTTAGTTTGGCGATCGTACTTTTGGGCATGGGAGTAATTTATTTTATCTTCTCAGTTCCCGGTACCGCAGCTAGTTTCATGAGTCCCGAATAATCCGAGTGTTTCCTAAATATATCTAAAAGTGCGATCGCCCCAGATATTTCCTTCAAACCGATGACAGTAGACGAGGAAAAACTCAAGCAGGAAAATCTGTCAAAGGCGATCGATCGCTCTGCAAACGAACGTACCTTTCTGTCGTGGATGCGAAGTGCGATCGCCCTCATGGGTTTTGGCGTCCTGATCGTGCGGTTTCGCGTCGTGCAAATCCCCATACAGCACCGTCACGGCACGGGTTGGAAGTTGGGTTTAGTCTTCTCTCTGGTGGGTTTAGCAACCGTGTTAATCTCAACTAGAAAATACTTTATTGTGCGCCGCCAAATTGATGAGAATACCTACGAACCGTCAGATGGGTTGATATTTCTCTTCAGTTTAGCTGTTGGGTTATTGGGGATGGGAGTAATTTTTTTTATTTTTGCAGCCGCCGTAAGTTCGCGCAGTTTTGTTATCCCCAATTGATTGCACAAAGCATTGATACCATCTCTAGTAAATCACCCGTCACAAAAAAGGTTCGTAGTCAGGACTTTAGTCCTTCTTCCTGAGGACTTTAGTCCTCCTTAAGAACCACTTTTATTATAAAAACTACTGGTATTATAGTATTTAGAGAGCAGCACGATGGGACTGCGCTGAAAAGTTGCCAGATGTGGGAGTATCAGCAATATTTGAGATATGGCACTATTCTCAATAAGTTATTGAAAAGCGGGCGGGACAGCCCACAATCAAATTAATTCTTTGTGGAACAGGCAAAACGCCTGTTGTTGAGAATAGTGCCATATATCCAAAAAATCGGACTCGACGCTTGAAACCACGTCAGAGTCAAACTCTCGTCTAGGCCAAGCAGACTAAAGAACAAACAGCGTTTTTGGGCCAGATGATGTGTAGCTAGGGCAATATAGAAGATTTCAGGTACGAATTGATCTATCTGAGGTGCGATCGCCCGCAATTTATATCACAATAGTTATTTCAGAAGCCTACAGGCCTCAGCTTTGACAAATTATCAGAATAGTAAATTCTAACAAAAACAGCACTATGGGAAAACCAACAGGCTTTATCGAATTCTTGCGCGAATTGCCCTCCGAACTCTCACCAGTCGATCGAATCCACAACTGGGACGAATTTCACCTACCGATGGAGGAAGACAAACTCCGCAGCCAAGGCGCGCGCTGCATGGACTGCGGCATCCCATTTTGCCACACCGGCAGCATCATCAGCGGCATGGCAAGCGGCTGCCCGATTAACAACCTCATCCCCGAATGGAACGACTTAGTATATCGGGGATTGTGGAAAGAAGCCCTAGACAGACTGCACAAAACCAACAACTTCCCCGAATTCACCGGCAGAGTCTGTCCCGCCCCCTGCGAAGGCGCTTGCGTGCTCGGCATCAACAACCCGCCTGTCACGATTAAAAATATCGAAGCGTCGATTATCGATAAAGGCTGGGATGAAGGCTGGATTACCGCCGAACCACCAGCTAAACGCACCGGCAAAAAAATCGCTGTTATCGGTTCCGGGCCCGCTGGTTTGTCGGCTGCGGCGCAATTGAACAAAGCCGGTCATTTGGTAACTGTATACGAAAGAGCCGATCGACCGGGAGGCCTGTTAATGTACGGCATCCCCAACATGAAATTGGACAAAGAACAAGTCGTGATGCGCCGCCTCAAAGTCCTCGAAGACGAAGGCGTAACATTTGTCTGCAACACCGAAGTCGGGAAAGACTTACCAGCCGAACAACTGCTAAAAGAATACGACTCAGTTGTAATCTGTACCGGCGCCACCAAACCCCGCGACTTAGGCATCGAAGGGCGGGAATTAAAAGGCATCCACTTCGCGATGGACTTTTTGACAGCCAACACCAAAGCAGTATTAGACAAGAGCACCAACGATAACTTCATCTCCGCCGAAGGCAAAGATGTGGTGATTATCGGCGGTGGCGACACCGGCACCGACTGCGTGGGCACCTCCATCCGCCACGGCTGCAAAAGCCTGGTACAGCTAGAAATCCTGCCCAAACCGCCCTCGGAACGGGCAGCCAACAATCCCTGGCCCGAATGGCCGAAAGTCTACCGCTTGGATTACGGCCAAGAAGAAGCCGCAGCCAAATTCGGCGATGACCCGCGCGGCTATCTCACCACCGCCACGAAGTTCGAGGGCGACGAAAACGGCAACGTCAAAGCCGTGCACACTGTTGAGGTGGAGTGGGCGAAAAACGAGAAAGGGCAGTTTATTCCCAAGCAAATTCCCGGTACTGAAAAAGTGTTGCCGGCGCAGGTTGTGTTGCTAGCGATGGGCTTCCTGGGCCCGGAACAGCCGCTGTTGGATGCGCTGGGATTGGAACGCGACGCCCGCAGCAATGTGAAAGCCGAGCACGAAAAGTATACAACCAGTATTCCGGGAGTTTTTGCGGCTGGGGACTGTCGCCGGGGACAAAGTTTGGTGGTTTGGGCGATTAATGAAGGGCGCGGCGTGGCCCGGGAGTGCGACCTTTATTTGATGGGTGAAACCGATTTGCCGTAGTTGATTGATGCGATCGATAGGTTCGTAGTGAGGACTTCAGTCCTTTCTTTTCTTGCGGACTAAAGTCCTCACTACGAACCAAAATAGGTTTGTAGTAAGGACTTCAGTCCTTTCT
>NZ_JAEQCB010000041.1:54679-65841 GCF_020738785.1 Microcoleus sp. PH2017_05_CCC_O_A
TTTCTTGCGGACTAAAGTCCTCACTACGAACCAAAATAGGTTTGTAGTAAGGACTTCAGTCCTTTCTTTTCTTGCGGACTAAAGTCCTCACTACGAACCTATTTTAGTAGAAAGTAGGGTGTGTCGCCACGAATAATTCTCGATATTTGCCAAGATTCAACGAGCGACGCACCACCACCATCATCAAGGGGGTAAAAGCCCGGATTTAGTATTAGATAATCCTAGCTACAATGTTCTTAGTTAAGTTTGTTTACTCAAATATTGTCGCTGTAGTTCGTTGATTCCTTGTCCGGAGCGAGGAACGAAGCAATCCCAGCGCTGATTCCTTGTAACGAAGCAATCTCAGCACTGATTCCTTGTCCGCAGCGAGGAACGAAGCAATCTCAGCGCTGATTCTTTGTCATTGCTAGGAACGAAGCAATCTCTATAGAATGTGTAATTCCTGAGAGAATTTAGCAATCCTGTTGATATTGAAGCGCTAAATCTTCGATGAGTTCATGTCGAATGCACCAAAATTTAAGCCAAACTCGTCAAGCATTTGATGGAGTTTGTTGAGGTAATCAATTGGT
This sequence comes from Microcoleus sp. PH2017_05_CCC_O_A, assembly GCF_020738785.1. Classification (NCBI taxonomy): domain Bacteria; kingdom Bacillati; phylum Cyanobacteriota; class Cyanophyceae; order Oscillatoriales; family Microcoleaceae; genus Microcoleus; species Microcoleus sp. PH2017_05_CCC_O_A. The sequence goes on from NZ_JAEQCB010000041.1 coordinate 55,249, forward strand.
AGCTTGTCGGGAACGTGAACGAGTTTATCCGGTTCGGCGACGCGCCAATCTAAGGTCACGTCTGCATCGTTGGTATGTTCGGCATCAATGCGGCAAACAAAACTTTGCTTGCCGATTAATGTAACGCGATATTCTGCTTTCTTTTGAATGCGTTTTTGAATAAAAACAGGTGCTAATCGAATGCTCTCTCGAAATGTTTCAAGTGTTTCTACATCAATGGGGCGAGTATAACACGAATACTGTTTTTCATCATGTAAGAATCCAGAGTAGCGCATCGGTTTGACAATGCACTTTCCCTGTTGTGTCACAAAGTTGCAAGCAGCATCGTAGGAATTTGTGACAAGTGTTGGAGGGATAATGGGGATTTGGTTGATGCGATGGGATGGCAATCTAATCTTGTAGTAGTTATTGACCCACCTCGCTTTGGGATATAAGCCAGACAGAGAGTATATTAAAGATTCTGTTTCTTCTTGACAATACTTGATTGCCCAAGCATCATCAACTTCTGGAAACACTTGATAATCTTGTGGTTTGCGCCACCAAATCACGCCAATATCTTGAACTTCTTTCAAGGAGTCTTCAAAGGACAAAAAACTTTGACTGGGATTGCCAGAAGCTTGCCACGAGTAAGCATATTTGCTTGTTTTAATAAAACTTTCTGAATTCAATCGAATTGCTCGAATATTTGAGTTTTGCAATTCGTTGATAACGACATCTGCATGAATGTCTGTCTCGGAAGTCACGATTAAAAGGTCAGTCATACTATTTTATATTTTAGATTTTAGATTGGAAATGATGGATTATGTATGGGTTTCGAGCTTGTATGCGTTTTTTTGAAACTGGTATCGCAATCAAACTAATTGAAATAATGTTGACAGTGAAAGACCTGTCATGCAAAAATTCATACAGGTCTTTCAAGAACATAAAGGGCGATCGAATTATTTCTTAGTAATTCAAAATTCTAGTCGTCCTCTTGCTGGTCGTCATCACTAGGTTCAAACTGAAAAATACTGGAGCCAGCACGAGTAGACCAGGAGCCGCTCATGGAGGTGATGTTAGAAGTCTGCGTGCTGGGATCGTAGCTAGCTTGCTCTTCGGAAATGCCGTACTTGGGCGAGATGCTCAGGTGCATCATCAAAGGATTTGCTTTTTTGTCGAGAGCGAGTTGGGTAGTCGTCATAAGTTAGTTTCTTTGAGCGATGATAAAAAGTTTTGATAAAGCTTTAATCGTTTTTGTATTCAAGGCGAAAATAGTCGGATCTAGACGGTTTTAGTTCGATCGCTCGGATATTGGGAGGAGGCGCGGGTGAACGTTAAGGAAGCACTGGCTTTTGCGGATGAAGTTGTCTTTGCGAAAACTGGCAAGCATTTAGATGATATGCAAGTTGGTGTGATTGAGGGCGTTTTGAAGCGGCAAAAGTACGGCGATATTGCCCAAGGGCTGAACTGTACTGAGGGTTATGCTAAAGATGTGGGGTACGAGCTATGGGAGTTGTTCTCTGATATTTTTGGAGAAGATGTTAATAAATTAAATTTGCGATCGGCACTGATTCGCAAGTCGATGATTAGCAATGTTACAGGCGGCGTCATTAGTGGAAATCATGTCGCTCGCGGTCATGTAATTGGCTCTTTAAATATCTGCACATCACAGGAAGAGTCGCCTGAGTTTTTGCGGGGAAAGCAGCGGGCGAAAATTGAGGCGATTGCTCGCTTCCAAGCAATAGGATTGAGCGATGAGCAAATCGCGCAATGTTTGGATATGACGTTAGAAGAGATTCGACAAGTCGATTTAACAGAATAGAAGTAGTCACTACAAACCAATTTTAGTAGTTGTAGGATGCGTCGAAATTAAAAATCTCTAACTCAATATCGACAATCTCATGGCGACGCACCGGGCGAAATAGGTATCAGGTGCGTCAGTTTGGAGATTGTCGATTATTTAGACAATCGTCGAAGCTGACGCACCCTACGATTCTAATTCATCTTAAATGCCCCAGGCGATAAATGAAATAACTCAGCTAATTTCTGAATTTGACTCACCGTCAGTTCCCTGTTACCATTCAAAACCTCAGCCACCAAAGACTCAGTAGAAAAAATATCAACCAAGTCTTTTTCTGAAAGAAGACCGGGCGGTTGAAACCGCGTCTATACAGACAAAACCCGCCTCCGCGGGTTGAAGACCCGGCCGTTTAAATTACGTTGTTTTCTTCAGTCCACGGAGGTGGACATTGTTTGTGTAGACGCGGTTTCAACCGCCGTCTTATTGGGGATTCTCGCTTTTCCATCCCCAATCAACCAAAATTCAACGGATCGACATCAATAGTCAGACTAACAGAACGCGGCGTACGATCGCGCAACCCGACTAAATCCGACAAATCCAGCGACTCATCCAAAGGTAACTTCAGCAAAATCTGCCACCGATAGCGGTTCGCCACCCGCATAATCGCCGCCGGTGCAGGCCCCAACATCTCGCAGCCAGACGCCGAAAGTCGATCGATATACTGTTGACAAACAGACGCCAATTGTACCGCAGTCACCGCCACCTCCGCCGCATCCACACTACTCAACCGCAACAAAATCAACCGCCCCGAAGGTGGATAATTCAGCGCCGCCCTTTCTGCTAATTCCGTCTCCACAAAACTTGTATATTCGTGCCGCCTCACAGCTTGAACCACTCGATGTTCGGGAGTGTAAGTTTGAATAATTACCCGCCCCGGATCGTCGCCTCTACCCGCACGGCCCGCAACTTGAGTTAAAGTTTGAAAAGCCCGTTCGCTGGCGCGATAATCCGATAAATTCAGCAATCCATCAGCAGACACAACTCCCACCAACGTTACTCCAGCTAAATCTAAACCCTTCGTCAGCATTTGCGTACCAAGTAAAATATCAGCTTCCCCATTCGCAAATTGAGTTAACAATCGGCGGTGATCGCCCTTATTTCTAGTAGTATCGCTATCAAACCGAATCGCCCGCAATTCTGGAAACAATCTCGTTAATTCCTGTTCCACTCGCTGAGTGCCGCTACCGAAGTTTTTGAAGTAAGGAGAACTGCATTCTGGACAATTTTGAGGATGTCTTTCCGTGTGGTTGCAGTAGTGACAGCGCAGGATTTCTGCTGTGCCTTCGCCGACCTGGTGATAAGATAGAGAAACATCGCAATTCGGGCATTCCATCACATAGCCACAACTCCGACAAGACACAAACGTGCTGTGTCCTCTGCGGTGAATAAATAGGATGCCTTGCTGTTGTCTTGCTTGCAATTGTTCCAGGGCATTTTGCAAAGAAGTGCTGAAAATTGAGCGGTTCCCTTGCCGCAATTCTTGGCGCATATCCACTACTTCCACGGGCGGCATCGGGCGGGAATAAACGCGCGTTGGTAATGATAAATAATGGATAGTTGGTAACGAGTGATAATCTCGGCGCGTCCCTACCAACGTCTCTAAAGCTGGCGTTGCGGAACCTAAAATTAACGGACAATTTTCTAATTCGGCGCGCCATTTGGCAACGGTGCGGGCGTGGTAGCAGGGCGCTGGTTGGTCTTGTTTGAAGCTGCTGTCGTGTTCTTCGTCGAGGATAATTAAGCCGAGGTGCGGTAATGGTGCGAAAATGGCCGATCGCGTGCCGATGACAATTTGTGGCGTTCCTGTGAGCATCTGCCGCCATGTATCGTAACGTTCGCCGTCGGATAGCCCGCTGTGGTACACGCAAATTTGCTCGCCGAAACGGGCGCGGAATCTGTCTGTCAGTTGCGGTGTCAACCCGATTTCCGGGACGAGCACAAGGGCGGATTTGCCGCTGGCCAAGATTGGGGCGATCGCCTGCAAATACACTTCAGTCTTACCAGAACCCGTAACGCCGTGCAACAGCACTTGACGGAATCCCGAAAAACTGTTAATAAACCCTAAAGCTTCAGCTTGAAAACGAGTTAACTTTTTCGGTGCATCGGGTAATTGAGCAATTCCGCGATCGCCCCTGAGAACTTCCCTTTGATCGATGACAACGCTACCTTTCTGTTCCAAATTTTTGACAACCGAAGCACCCGCGCTGCAAATTCTCAGCAAATCATTCATCCACATTTCACCGCCGCCGCGCCGCAAAACTTCCAATACTTCTTGTTGGCGCTTAGTTAAATCCGTGACAAAGGCGCTGGGGATTAATATCACTGCCGGTTTGAGTTGTGGTTTCGGAGGATTGGGCGGTTCTAAATAACTTTCTACCCAACCGCGTTGCAATAAATCTTTCAATCCCCGATAACTTCCCTTGACTTGGCGCTGAAGGTATTGCCAAGTGTAATCGCCCTTTTTTTGAGCTTGCAGCAATTGCAAAATTTGACTGGCGGCGGGATTCAAAAATGTTTCGGCATTTGGAGAAACAGCATCTTTAATTAACCTAATCCGGCGCACTGAACGGCTTAACAAACCGGGTGGCAGCGAAGCTCTAATTACTTGAATTAATGTTGTACAATAATAAGCAGATACTCGTTCGAGCAATTGCCAGTAAGTAGGCGGAAAAAAGCCCGTACTGACAACATCTTCGACATCTTTCACCCGCCCCGGATCTAAGTCTGCCGGCAGTTGAGAAACGAACCGAATTGCGATCGCCCCTACCTGTTGGCTGCCAAAGGGTACACTCAAAATATCCCCCGGCTGCACGTTCAATTCCGCAGGTAAGCGATAGGTAAATAACTTGTTTTCCTCCCCCGGCGAGTCCCCCGCGCCCCTGAAAGGAGAGTCCACCAACACCTCGATCCACTGTGCCGATGTGGTGGGGCGTTGCGGCGGTTGGCTGCTACCGTAGGATGCCCCGGCCTCTGCCGCGGAGGGGGTTAATAAACCAAAAGTGACAGTAGACATAGGGTTTCACATCAAACTAGGAGGAGCCGCGGTCATAGGGAGTTTTTATTATCCCTCAGTTTAGCTTATTAAGACTAAAATCCCTGAAAAATCTCGCTTCTAACTTAGTCTAGATCCCCCTAAATCCCCCTTAAGAAGGGGGACTTTGAGAATACTCCTGTCCCACCCCCTACTCCCCTTTTTTAAGGGGGTTAGAGGGGATATAGATCCTAATAGTCAGACAGCAGAGTGATAATACATTCGCAGCTCAAATTGACACACTTTGCTCGCGGCGCCGTTTCATTAGCCGATATCTGTAAATTAGTCAACTAAAAATATAGCCTTTCTCAAAAAAGTGAGGTATGCCCGCTAGTCTTATGCGGGTGCATCTGGTTTTTGAAGCCTGAAGAAGCATGACCGCATATAAGTTATTAGTTATAATCCCATATTGACGGAGGTCATGCTTCGCCCCTACGGATATATTTGCCTTGCGCCAGATGCACCCTCTTATGCCCTATGCCCTATGCCCTATGCCCTATGCCCTATGCCCCATGCCCATTAGTACCTCATCTTTCTGAGAAAGGCTACAGCTTAGATTAACTGCGGGATTTGGCGATCGGAATCTCGATCGCAAATTCAGTCCCTTCTCCCACTGTCGATATGCACTCCAACCTCCCGCCGTGTTTGTCCACCACAATTTGATAGCTAATTGATAGCCCCAAACCTGTACCTGTACCCACTGGTTTTGTCGTAAAGAAAGGGTCAAAAATTTTTGTTTTCACTGCGTCATCTATTCCCGGCCCATTATCCTTAATACTGATTTTTACCAAATTGTTTTTTGAAATAAATGTACTAATTATAATCTGACCTTGAGAGTGAGCTTGATGTTTTTGGGAATCGTGATTTTCGGGATTGTGCAAAGCATATATAGAATTACTCAAAATATTCATAAATACTTGATTTAGCTGCCCCGCATAACATTCAATGAGTGGCAAATCTCCATAATCTTTGACAATCTCAATCTCCTTAAAATTGGGTTTGGCTTTGACAGCACTCTGTAAAATCAAAAGCGTGCTATCAAGTCCTTGATGAATATTCACTGGTTTGAGGTCTGATTCATCCAAGCGAGAGAAATTTCGCAAACTTAGTACAATTTCACGAATGCGATTAGTACCCACTTTCATTGAAGACAATATTTTCGGCAGATCCTCGCCGACAAACTCCAGATCGCTATCTTCAATCAAATCTGCAATTTCCGCCTTAGGATTCGGATATTCCTGCTGGTACAAATCGATTAAACTTAATAGGTTGTGACTGTAGGTACTAACGTGAGAAAGATTGGCGTGAATGAAATTAACAGGGTTATTAATCTCGTGGGCTACACCAGCGATCATTTGACCGAGGGAAGACATTTTTTCTGTTTGAATTAGTTGAGCCTGGGTTTTCTGTAAATCTTGCAGAGTTTGTTTGAGTTGTTTAGATTGAGCAGTAGCAGTAGCCGCAAGTTTATCCTTAAGTTCTAAAATTTGACGCATTTCTGCCTCAGCGTGCTTGCGCTTGGTGATGTCAAAAATTACTCCGTCAAGCCAGAGAAGATCGCCGTTTTCATTAAATATGCCTTGACCTTTGTCTGACACCCATCTCACAGTCCTATCCGCTCTAATAATGCGGTACTCGATGATATAATCCCGTTTTTTCAAGATTCTTTTATCGATAATCTTCTGTACCATTGCTGCATCTTCAGCATGGATGATACTGTTAAAACTTCGCACTCGATTGTCAATAAAATCGGTGGCGGAGTAGCCCGAAATATCTGCGATCGCATCACTGATAAACTCGATCGTCCAGTCGGCATCGAATACCCATCGATAAACCGCACCCGGGAGATTGGAAACCAAGCTTCTGAAACGTTTCTCGCTGTCTTGGAGCACCTCCGTATCAGACTGAATGCGATCGCCCATTTGGTTAAAAGCGGCCGCAATCTGAGCAAGTTCATCAGATCCTCCCAGTTGCGCGCGCGCGTCCAATTTTCCTTGGCTGAAGCTATTGCTCGCTGCTACCAGCCTCGCAGCCCGCCCTGTCAAGGTTTTATCAAAAAACAACCAGACAATTATGCAAAATACAGCTAACCCAATACTCGTTTCGGCCGATCGCTGCAAAGTATCTGCATAAGATTGCTGCTTGAATAACAAAATATCATACTCTACCAAAAGAATGCCGACTCTCGAAGGGCGAACTTCTCCCGGCTGGGCCCCCAACAAAACCGGATAAATTGCCCAGGTACTCTCTTTATTTTGAGCAAGCTTGACTTCTCCTGACATCTTTTCCCGAACTTTGAAAAATTCTTCTGGCAAATAGTTAGGTAACGAGATTTCGGCGATCGGGTGATTCCGCAATTCGTAACGGGTTGCCAAAATTACTCGGTTATTTTCATCACAAAGCAACGCTAAGCGGATATTTCGCTCGCTACCCAACTTGCTAATTGCGATTTCCACTTGCTCAACATCTCCTCTGCGGTACAAATATTCCAGCATTCCTGAGATTTGATTTGCAGAAAACTTTAAATCGTTAATTCCTTTTTCTTCTTGCCGCCGATACGACTGATGTACCTCTCGTTCAAAAGAAAATAAACCCAGCAAACTGCCGAAAGTCAACAGGATTAAAGGAATTGATAAACGTAGAGAAAAAGGGAATTGTTTCATAGTTAGAAATGATATAAATTTGAGTTCCTAGATTGTTGTTGCTAATTTCAACCCAAAATATGCAAATCAATAGTCACTTAAAACTCATATTTGTTCCCGACTAACTAGAATTATAATCGATCAATATTTCACTTTTTTGACCAATTTGTCGTCCAACAAAGGAGCAGGATTTACAGCTTTTGGCAGCAACTTGTTTTCTAGCATCACTTGAGACAATCGCTTGACGCCATTCAGCAATGACGGATCTGTTTTCCCTAGTAACTTTTGATTTTCTTGGAGGCTTGGACTGCTCAGCCCTTTTAAAGATTCTAAGAATTGTTCTGGAGTCACTCCTGTACGGGGAGCTATGCGACTAGCAGCATCCTGGGGATTTTTTGTCAAGTAATCTAGGGCGCGAAACCGACCGTCAACTAAAGCCTGCAAAGCCTTGGGCTGCTTGTTAATTACATCGTCGCGTACTATCAGAACATCGACAATTTCACCGGGGATTTGCGAACTATCAAACAGTTGTTTTGCGCCTACTGCTAGCAGCTTTGTCCGAGCATATCCAAAGGTAACAACAGCATCTACCTTTCCATCTTTAAAAGCTCGTTCATGTTCCGATACTCCTAAAGAAACAATTTTGATATCTTTAGGTGACATACCTTTTTGTTCTAAGGCACGGGTAATTATGAATGCTCCTAGTGCAGTAGATTCGACGCCTACTGGTCGGTTTTTTAAGCCTTGCAAATTTGGAATCTCTGGTTTGCCGAGAATCACATCCCCACCGTTAGAAAAATCCATTACAACTACAATCTTTACGTCGGGATTGGTTGCTGCCAATACCAAAGCTTGGTCGATGGATATGCCCGCTGCTTCAATTTCTCCATTTCGATAGGCTCGTACCTCTTCTGTACCTGAAGGGTAATCTACTAATCGAATAGGAGTATTGTCATAGTACCCTAAACTGCGAGCCAAGTACAGAGTTTCATAGCCAGGCCAAACATTGGCACCGACTCGCAAAGGGGCTTCTGCTTTCGTGCAACTAGCTAATATCACTGTACACAGGGTGACTGTCGCAATGCCAAGCATAAAGCTTTTTAGTTTCCGGCTCACTTTTTTCCAAAACTTGAGGTCAAACATCAGAAGATTTTTCAGCATATACTTAGGTAAGCTCCTGCTTATTGATTAGTAAATTATACTTGTTGGTCAGCACTTAAGTTCAGGTGGTGCGATCGCCAATATTGACCAATATATTCAATATAAACACCGATCGCCAACTTCTAGCAGCGACTTGAAAGTGAATAATTGCCCTGCAACAAATAACCTGTGACCAACAACTTTGTAGCCAACCTGCGTGGGTACAAGTATTAACACCAGTTTTATAAAGTTTTGCGATAAAAGTATTCGTAGGATGTGTCGCTTGCGATAAATTACTGGCATTGAATTGCAAATCTGATAGCGACGCACCTTACCCATCGGGTAGAGCAAGCCCAACAATTGTTTTGTAGCACGATTTGTTATAAATGATATGAATAGCATTGCGATCGAGTTTTGCGATAAAAGAAGTGTTGGGAAAGAGTGAAACGGATGATTATTTACACCGCAGAGAGTTTGTCAGGTGCGTCGCGGTGAGATTGTGGATATGCAAGTTGAGGTATCCCAATGCCAAATGCCCTGTTTGCCAAATGCCCTGTTTGCCAAATGCCCTGTTTGCCCAATGTCCATGAGTACCTCATATGGGAGATGGAAAGGCTATAACTCCCATGTGTCGATCGCACTTACACACCAGCGCCATTTTATGGTAGGAATTAATACTTGCGAGAAAATCGACACAGCAGTTCACATTGGGAGAGTATTGAATGTCAGGTAGCGAAGTCCGTGCAGACTTTTGGATGAGCGAGTACATTACCCCTTGGGATATTTACGTTCACGGCATCATCGGCGTGCTCGCTTACAAAAAAACTGCCTACCAGGAAATGTACGTAGTTCAAACCGGCACCTACGGTAAAGGCTTAGTTTTGGACGGCAAATGGCAATCTTGTACAGGCGACGAGTTTCTGTACCACGAACCCCTCGTGCACCCAGCCATGATTGCTCACGGTTCGCCCAAAAAAGTGCTAGTTCTCGGCGGTGGCGAAGGAGCTACAATTAGAGAAGTGTTGCGCTGGAAAAGTGTTGAAAAAGTAGTGATGGTAGATATTGACGGCGAAGTAGTAGAAGCTTGCCGCGAACACCTGCCAGAAATGCACCAAAACGCCTTTGACGACCCCCGTTCCGAAGTAGTAATCGGCGACGCTTTGGACTATTTAGACAACACAGATAACGATTGGGATATTGTGATTTCCGACTTATCCGATCCCATTGAAGAAGGGCCATCTTTCCAGTTGTTTACCAAGGAGTATTTTGAGAAAGTCCGCAAAATACTGTCACCTAACGGGTATTTCGTAGTGCAAGCGGGCCCAGTTTCTCCAGCAGAAATGAAAATGCACGCCCGCATTGTCAACACCCTGAAATCGGTTTTCCCCAACGTTCAATCCTGCACCAGCTTTATTTCTACCTACGGAGCTCCTTGGGGTTTTGCGGTAGCTTCCAGCCAAGAAATAAACACGCGGCCAGAACCTGAAGTTACCGACAAATTGCTCGCCGACAAAACAATTGGTGGGTTGCGGATGTTAGACGGGATTACACTGTTGGGACTGATGCAAGTTCCCGGTCACTTACGAAAAGTAATCGCCGAGGAAACCGAAGTTTACACGATCGCAGCACCGCCTAAATTTTTCGGGAAAGGGTCTGTCGGTCAGTGAAGTTAAATTGAAAGAGAAAAGTCGTTTGGAGTAACTCACATGGGCAGTTTAATCCGCATAGTCGCTGCAATTTTTATTCCCCCGCTGGGCGTATTTTTGACCGTCGGAATTGGAGGTGATTTTTGGATCAACCTGGTTCTGACATTTTTGGGATTTATTCCCGGCGTTGTTCACGCTATTTGGGTAATTGCCAAGCACGATCGGGGCTAGGTTGATATCAAAAAGACCTGTAAGGGCGGGTTCACAAACAATATCTGTCAGCAGCGCAGGGAT
>NZ_JAEQCB010000308.1:0-2714 GCF_020738785.1 Microcoleus sp. PH2017_05_CCC_O_A
CGATATAGTTTTACTTTTCGCTTATTTACTTCGACCCAATGAGCCTGGTTTATCGGTAACAATTGCCAGTGTTTGTTCACCCGAACAATGTGCAGCAAAATTCAGAAATTGTTACGGAGTTGCTAGTCTGCAAGTAGGACAAATTCGTGAATTAGGTTTAGATGCAGTACCTGATTCAGCATCCCACGCTCAGATTGTCGGTTTACCTTATGTGACAGATGACCGAGACAGGGCTGAAAGATTAGCTGATTTGTTAGCAGAGCGATCGAGAATTGTATGGACACCTTCGCAAACATAGCTGAGCAAGTTTGCAAATTAAATCCGGGTTAAAAACCCCTGATAATACTCGGCGGTTTCAACCGTCGAGTATTTCTTTCGCGATCGCCTCCACCACCGGCACGCAAACCGAATTTCCAATTTGCTTGTAACTTTCCCCCGCACTCGGATAACTCTTAAAATCTTCAGGAAAACCCATCAGACGGTAGCATTCCTTCAGCGTCAGCTTTCGCACCAAATCTCGATCGCGAAAATAGACAAAAAACCTGCCCGATGTTTCTTGCGAAGGAATTGTCGGATGCACGCCATCCACCGAATAAATGCGATTCGGCTGTCTGTGAACTCTCGATAAATGTTCTGTATTCGGCCTGACGCCAGTTTTCCAAGTACCTTTATTCCTATAGCCTACAAATAACAATCCCGAATCCTGCTTTCTCGGATATTCAATTAAAGTATACTCGGATTTTTTAAGTCGAAAAAAATTGAATTCTTTACCCTTAGTTGCAATAATGAATATTCGTTCGCGATGTTGAGGAATGCCAAAGTCTTTAGCATTTAGAATTTGATGATTTACGCTGTATCCCAAATCTTCAAGACTGGCAATAATTACTTTTAAGGTGTTTCCCTTGTCGTGATGGATTAAATGCTTGACATTTTCCAGAACAACTACTTGAGGTTGCTTTACTTTAATAATTTTACAAATCTCGAAAAACAGCGTCCCTCTAGTATCTTCAAAACCCAGCTTTTTGCCGCAGATGCTAAAAGGTTGGCACGGAAACCCAGCTACTAAAACATCAAAGTCTGCCAACTCGGCTGGATTGATGTTACTGATGTCTGGAAAAGGCAATTCTCCGAAATTATCTGCGTACACTTCCCGGCATTTGCTGTTAATTTCGCAGGAAAAAACACATTCAAAGCCCATTTTTTCAAAACCTTGTCTGAAACCTCCTATGCCTGAAAATAAGTCTATAAATTTCATCTATAATTTAACGTAAAACATTACTAAATCTAATAATAACAGATTTTGTTCCTCTCTCTTCTTCCACTCTGCGCTCTCTGCGCTCGGGAATTGCCGTGTATGCAGATATCGGGTAGAATGTCGATCGCCCAAAAAACTCCCAAACTTGTCCCGCAGCCCACTAAACTAGAAATAGCAGAACCAAATACAGCCATTATCTACTTCCTTTCACCAACCATGAGTCAAACCTTGGAAAACCTCACCGCCATCGACGACAAGCTGTCCAAACGCCACATCGACCTCGATCCGGGCGGCTACTTCATCATTTACATCGATCGCGAAACCAGCCTAATTTGCGCCAAACACTTCACCAACATTATCGACGATCGCGGCCTCGCCGTCGATCCCGAAACCGGCAAACCCATCCCCGCCCGCGGCAAAGTAGAACGCACTCAGTGCACGCTTTTTAGCGGCAGAACCGCCAAAGAACTTTGCGTCAAAATCCTAGAAGAAACCCGCCCCAGCCCGGTGACAATGTTCGATCACGCGGCTTATCTGGGACGGGAATTTGTGCGGGCAGAACTTGCTTTGTTGAGCGATCGAGAATACGTTCAAGATTAGTCCCAGCGTCAACTGTCAACTGTCAACTGTCAACTGTCAACTGTTCAAGAAAAACCTTGGTACCAGAAATAAGTCACCATCGGAATCACTGTCGCCAACACCAACAGCACAACCACAACAACTGTGGCATTACCTTGGTCTGTTTCTTCAGCTTTTTTAAACGTGCCTTCAACTTGAATGTTATCAACAACTTTAGGCGCGCCCGGATCTGGTTCGCCGGACATCACAGTCGCAATCCGGGAACTAGCTTCGGAAAATGCCTCGTTGTATTTATTACCTTCTCGCAGCGGCACTTGCACAGTTTCCCCAGCTACACTCTGGGCAATTTCATCGCTTAGCAGTGACTTTACCCCTTCGCCGGTGCGAATTGCCGCGCTGTTGGTAACAGTGTCGAGAACGAGTAAAATTTGGTTATCCTGGTCTTCTTTTGCGGGAAACCACTGTTCAAACAGTTGGTCGGTGAAAGTCGCAGCCGTTTCGCCGTAGTCTAGGCGGTGGATAGTGACAAACCTGACTTGTTTTCCTGTTTTCTGTTCCAGGGTGTCGAGCACGCTGCTGACGTTGCTTTCGGTACTCCGGCTGAGTACGTCGCCTTTGTCCCACACCCAAGTTCGATCGCCCGCCGACAACACTGGCATTTCGTAAACGCCCGTCGCCAATGCCGGCAATACCGCTATCTGGGATGCGATCAGGACGATCGCGATCGTCACAGCCGCTTGTTGGAGATAATTTCTCCAGTTAAATAATTGCTCTAGTCTAGTCATCAGAAAAATGGGTTTGAAACCCCGTCCTTTCAGGACGGCTTTACATTTGTTGTTACTACCGCCTTGGAGTCGCAAGAGTTCGGTGTGATGAAAGT
>NZ_JAEQCB010000309.1:0-1508 GCF_020738785.1 Microcoleus sp. PH2017_05_CCC_O_A
CTGTAGTTTAGACTAACCAAAGATGAGAACGGTGGCAAAAGAAGAACTAGAGCCACCGCGCTAGGAGAGAATGAGGGTGAAAAAGAAAACCTATCCACTCCTTAAATGAACAGTGAACGATTAAAGGACTTTCGTCAAGCAGCATACGATTTATTAGTGAAAGCGAAAGATGCGACATTCGAGCTGATGGATGCAGTGATGACAACAAAAAATGCGTCGTGTTTAGCAGAATTTTCACTAAATCCATTATTCTCTTCGTCAATGGCAAGCGCGTCTATGAAGCCTTACAAGACTGTAGACCAGACCGAAAAAAACTGATGCTGCTCTATCTGGAGCAATTACAGAAAGAAGCAGCCCCAACGGAACATATATTAGTAGCAATCGACCACACTGCATGGGGCAGACGAGATGCCAAAACGTTACAAGATAGAACCCATGAATATCAAAGGGGTGTAATTGTGGGTCAGGGATACAGTACGATTGCGTGGATACCTGAAGCAATCGGAAGTTGGGCATTACCCCTACTCCATGAAAGAATTAGTAGTGGGTCTTCACCCATACTTCAAGCAGCTTCCCAACTCAAACTTGTCTGTGAACATAGCGTCAATCCAGTTTTAGCAGTTTTAGATCGAGAATATGGGAATGCAAGCTGGGTACTGGCGCTAACAGAAGCGGACATCCCTGCTGATTGTTTAATGAGAGTCCGAAAAAATGCCTGCTTATGGTCAGCACCACCAGCCTATAGTGGTCGCGGTAGACCACCCAAACACGGGCAAAAAATGAGACTGGGCGACCCAACTACATGGCTCGAAGCTGATACAGAGATTGAAATTGACGAACATCCAGATTTGGGAAAAGTCCGAGTCAAACAATGGCTTGACTTGCATTTTTATCGCGCCCCTGGACAAAAAGTCAATTTAATCCTGGTGGAAAGAATGAAGCCCATGTCAAACGGTCAGCCGTTTCCACCCTTGTGGCTGGTTTGGGTGGGAGAACGGACTCTACCTTTGGAAACAGTCTGGTTCAAATATTTACGACGTTTTGGAGTGGATCATTGGTATCGGTTTGCCAAGCAACGATTGCATTGGACATTGCCTAATCTGAGAACTCCCGAACAATCCGAGCGTTGGAGTGATTTAATGCCATTGATGAGTTGGCAACTCTGGCTAGCTAGGGATTTAGTCGTTGAGAATGTCTTACTGCAGGCAATCTGCTACCATTAATTTTACCCCTGGACGTGTTGCTCAATCAATGTTTTCGCTTTTAGTTGACATTGGTACTCCCACAAAATTGCCTAAACATAGGGGAAAATCCCCCGGCTGGGAAAAAGGAAGGGTACGGACGATAGCACCGCGATATCCCACTGTCAAAAAACGGGTTTCTCGACGTAAAAAGTCTTCAAGATTAGTTATTTAATCTGATACCTCTTGAGTTTTTGAGTAACAGCTTGCCGGAGATTCAAAGGTGACTACTTTTAGCTGGGCTCATTTTTTAGTCTAAACTACAGT
>NZ_JAEQCB010000042.1:0-35080 GCF_020738785.1 Microcoleus sp. PH2017_05_CCC_O_A
CGGAAAGAAAGGTTATCCGACTTTCAAGAAAAACAGTCGCTCAGTTGAGTATAAAGTCAGCGGCTGGAAACTCTCAGAAACTCGGAAGCAAATCACATTTACCGATAAAAAGGGAATTGGCAAGCTCAAACTAAAAGGAACGTGGGATCTTAATTTCTACCAAATCGATCAAATTAAGCGAGTTCGCTTAATACGTCGCGCTGACGGCTACTACGTTCAATTTGCAATCAGCGCTGACAACAATGTAGATACAACGCCAGCAGGTAAAACAGTTGGATTGGACGTGGGACTGAAAGAGTTTTATACAGACTCCGATGGTCATGTTGAACCGAATCCCAAGTTTTACAGAAAAAGCGAGAAACAGTTGAAGTTTCGACAACGCCGTGTTTCTCGCAAAAAGAAAGGCTCTGCCAACCGCAAGAAAGCAATTAATCGATTAGGGCGAGTACACCTCAAAATAAGTCGGCAACGTGAAGAACACGCCAAGAAACTGGCGCGTTGCGTAATCCAATCTAACGATTTGGTCGCCTATGAAAATTTGAGGATAAAGAATCTAGTAAAGAATCACTGTCTCGCTAAATCAATTAACGATGCTGGTTGGTATCAATTCAGAAAGTGGTTGGAGTATTTTGGCGTAAAGTTTGGCAGGGTAACTGTCGCAGTCAATCCTGCTTATACTTCGCAAAAATGTTCAAATTGCGGTGCAATCGTAAAAAAATCCCTATCCGTAAGAACCCACGCTTGTGAATGTGGGTTTGTTATGGATAGGGATTGGAACGCAGCGATTAATATTCTGAAATTAGCCTTGAGTACGGTAGGGCATACCGGAACTTGGGTCTTAAACCCGAACGCTTTGGGAGATTCGACCTCTACTTTGACGCTCAGAAATCCTGTCTGAGCAAGTTGAGTCTATGAACAAAGAATCCCCTCGCCTTTAGGCAGGGGAGTGTCAATATACCCAAGAAACCAAGAAAATCGCGCAGGTATTGGTTAGACGATTTTCACCAATGAATGCAACTGTAGGGAAACTCCAAACTCTTATGCAGTAAATCATTCCCAATTCTTTAATCCCCAATCGAAAATCGAAAATAGTATTAATTTCCCCAAACCTGCTGTTTGTGAGCTTCCTTGCAAATACCTAAAATGCGCCGATCGTTGTCGCTGACGGCCCAAATAGGGTAATACTGTTGCAGGTTTACGGAGTAGGGAGAGCGACTGCCGTCGTAAGTGTCCACTACTGTTAAATTTAACTGAGTTCGCTCCGCAGTGCCGTAAAAACAGTAAAAAGCAGACCGAGGCAGGTAAAAAGCGCCGACTACTTTACTCTGTCGCATTTCAAATACAAAATATTCTTTTTTAATTCGATCGGGCTGGCTCGACTGGCCGTAGAGGTATATACCCTCTGCTAAACCTGTGCTAGCGGTATCTGGCGCAGCATTTGGGAGGGATTGGGAGGTGAAAAGGCCGGATTTGATGTCCGATTGCTGTGCCTCGCCTAGGGGAAATTCGATGCTGAAGTTACCGGGCGAGAGAGCAAGGGCGATCGCCTCTAAAGTGCTTGTTAATACGATCGAATAAGTCAAAACCACTTGCTTGCCCCAAAGTTTCAAATACCTGCTGCGCCGCCCTTCTTGTACCTGTTTCAAAGAGATATTACAGAAACCGGGTATTTGGCTTAATCCTGAATATTAACTTGAATTTTCGATCGCCCGCCCGGTTCCTAAATTCAAATCTCAGATTAGGAATAGAAATTAAATAACTTAAGCAAATTTGTGGGATGGGCGTCCCGCCCGTGCAGAAAGGACGGGCGGGACGCCCATCCCACAACAATCATCGAAAATTTTCATTCCTTAGTTTTGATAAATTGCGATCGCCCATCAAGTGCGATCGACATCTTAAATATAGCGCTTTTCAAATCTCTCTTCTGTACTCGTCAGCCTACCAATTACCCATTATACCATTTTTCTAAAGATCAGATAGAGATAAAGGACGACAAGACGTTGTAATTCTCTCGTTTCCCTTGTTTGCAAAAGTCTGTCATAACTTTAAAAAAATGGTATTACTATCTGTACCTCACTCAGATCGTGTCCAGTGCATGACCATCACAAAAAGGGTTCGTAGTGCGGACTTCAGTCCGCATCTAAAAAGCGGACTGAAGTCCGCACTACGAACTTTACTTATTTTGGTCAATTGGCCAGAAAGCGGACTGAAGTCCGCACTACGAACTTTACTTATTTTGGTCAATTGGCCAAAAAGCGGACTGAAGTCCGCACTACGAACTTTACTTATTTTGGTCGATCGACCGGACATGATATCACTTCAAAATTGCTTGGGATAAAAGTATCCTTCCCGGAGGCGCCTGCACAAAAAAAGAGTTGAGATTTGGAGAAAATCTCAACTCTTTTAGTGACTAACTAGCCAAATATTCTCGGACTTGAGACTGACGCCGCCGCAGGTGGGCGAGGGCTTGATGTTCTAGCTGTCGCACCCGTTCGCGGCTGAGATTGAGCCGTTCTCCGACTTTCGCCAGAGACATTTCGGTGCCGTCTTCCAAACCAAAGCGCAGAACAATCACATCTCGTTGCTGGGGGGTCAGTTCTGATATCAAGGTATTGAGGTCTTGCCGCAGCAATTCCGAAGTAATGTAGTTGTCTGGAGATGCTGTTTCGTCTTCTAAGAGTTCTTGCAGTTCCGTATCTTGGTTATCTCCTACGCGCAAGTCCAAAGAAACTGGATGTCTTGCCATCAGCAGGTATTCCCTAATTTGGGAAGGTTGCAGTTCCAGGGCGGTGGCAATTTCCGCAGGCGAGGGAGAACGGCCCAACTGCTGGGTGAGTTCCCGCTGCACTTTTTTGATTTTGTTGAGTTTTTCGGTGATGTGAATTGGCAATCGAATGGTGCGGGCGTGTTGGGCGATCGCGCGAGTGATTGCTTGGCGAATCCACCAGTAGGCATAGGTAGAAAATTTGTATCCCCGCATCGGGTCAAATTTTTCGACTCCCCGTTCTAAACCGAGGGTGCCTTCTTGAATTAAATCCAAGAATTCCATATTGCGTTTCTGGTATTTTTTGGCGATCGCAACTACTAGGCGCAAATTCGCTTCAATCATCTTTTGCTTGGCGCGCCGCCCTAACTGCAAGATCCGGTTCAGTTCGGCTTCGGTCAACTCCATTTGGGCAGCCCACTCTTCATTCGTCAGATCTCGCTGCCATTCTTTAGCAAGCGCTTGTTTTGCTTCGATTAATTTCATCATTTGCTGTACCTGCTTCCCGAAAACAATCTCTTCTTCTCGGGTTAGCAGGGGTACTCGACCGATCTCGTGCAGATAGGTACGAACCGTATCCGTTGAGGAGTATGGCCGGCTGCCCATGCGATCGGCTTTCACTGTTTTGGTTTTGGGGGTGGTAGTGGACATGGGTGAGTATTGCACTCCTTGTAACAACAGATAAAAAGTTGGTGATACCCTGTCCCACTTTTACAAGTGGGATAAAGACTGCGACAGGGGGGATGTTACCCCTCCTGTTTATCGGTGACGATCGGTAGAAGCTTGTGGTATTGGATTACTTTTATGCTTGATTTTCCAGTAATCCCCGTCGATTTTCCGTAGCTTGCTAGCTTTAACGGCTAGTTCCCGGCGAAGTGAAGCAAGAGTTTACTTTTCTCAATATTATTCCAAATTTTGAGGATCGTAAAGGGTAAAAACCTCTGTCTTAAGGTCAATATTCTACATTTTTCCTTAAGGTTTTCAATTCCCTGCTAGTTTTAACTGCAACTCAACTTCACAAAAAAAACTCGGTAAGTGGGAAACTCAGTGTCTTCAGACCTGAGAGGGAAACGACCCGGCGGTTTCAACCGTAAGAGAATCTTTCTTTATCCATTACCGCCTTGGAGTTGCTTGACAGGAGTGTACTTTTGTAATGTACTTTCGGCAGGACAGTTACTGCCTCAAATCTCACAACTCGCGATCGCATAATGTTTGCTCCGGTAAGAGCCTCCCTTTCGGGGTAATGTTCGCTTCGCCAATGTTATAAGAGCTTTTTAGACCTGCAACACTGCCGAGCGTGACTTTAAGACTTTTTAATTGCAGATGACAGAGCGGAAAACTAGCGTCGCATTCAAGGAGTGTCCTGACTCAAATAACGTAGACCTCAAAAGTCTTAGGCCCGTCAGCACAGCTTGCTCGATTTCTCTTACAAGCTCAGTCCCTTTAGGGCTGAGTTACTGACAATACTCATGCAAACAGACTCATGCAATTCGAGGGCTTTATTTTGCTCTCTATTCCATCATCGCTTGAATTTTTCTCGCTGCCTAGATGCTGCGATGCGAGATAACCGAACTCGATCGCCGTATTCGCTGCGACTTACCGTTTAAAATATTTCTTGACATTTTTATTTAAATATGCTAATCAACTTTTGCTGTCAGTGAGTAAAGATATATTAAGAGCGGGATGTTTGGCTATTTGAGTTAAATTTTGCCGATCGACTGAACAATATTTAACCTTATCCAATTTTTATGAAGTTAGGGATGAGGGGTGACGGGTGTGAGGGCAAAAGCCCTTGCTTCATTCAGTTGACAGTTGACAGTTGACAGTTGACAGTTGACAGTTGACCGCTTGACAGTTGGTTGTTATTAGAATTTTTGCATAAATCTTCGATCGCCGGGCCGCAGATGCAAGGCAGATAAACACGGATAAACGCAGATTATTTTCAGATTGGACAGCTTGGGAAAGCAATCTTGTCTCATCTAAAATCCCAAATCCATTTTAGCAGATTCTGCCTCAGCAAACACTTGTTCATCCGGCATTTCTTGCCAGTCAATATCCCCAATTTCTTTGTAGAATTGCTCATCGTAGGGACGAGTCTGGACAACTACCGGCATCGGTACGGCGTGCCCCAAAACTAAAGCTTGCTGTTTTGAGTCGAGTTTGGCTAAAACCGATCGCAAACTCTGGCCTCCAGAAACGCCCGTAAAGATAGCATCGATGTCTTTATCGTCGTTTAGCAAAGCTGTGATCCGCGTGCCGACTTGCGACATCACCTCGCCGTCGATACCGGAGGGACGCTGGTCTACAATCAGCAGAGTTACGAAGTATTTTCGCATTTCGCGGGCGATCGTCCCGAAAATAGTCGATCGCACGATCGCCGGATCCAGAAAGCGGTGGGCTTCCTCAATGGTAATCACTAACGGTTGCGGGCGATCGCACGGATTTTTACTCATCAAAAACTTCTCAGCTTTCCGCACGTAAGCTCCGTGAATCCGGCGAGTAATCACATTTGCTGCTAACATATATGACAGCAAATCCGAGTGCGAACCAAACTCGATTACTACATTTTTCCCACTATCCAAACACTGCAAAACTTCAGTGACATAATTTTTGGGACAGCGTTTGCGAATGTATTTCAAATCATTTAAACGCTCTAATTTCCGCTGCAAAGCCATAATCGAAGATTTATTTCCCCGCTTTTCTTCGCAAAACATTTGAATATCTTCGTTGGTCATTTCCAGCAACTTGTTAATCCAACCCTTGCCCAACTCATTTCGCAAAATGATCGCATTTTCGATACTAGCTTCCGACAAATTTAACTCCCGCTGGACTAGCGAGATATCTTCCACTTCAATTTCCTCGAAACTCAAAAACAACTCTTGAGCATCGCGGACTCCCCGGCGCTTTGTAGACTCTGGATCGAGAGTATAAATCTGAATCTTATCGGGAAACAACTGCCGCAAACCTTTAACAGTGCTAAATTGTTTCCCTTCCGAAACAGCTTCCCACCCGTACTCCGAGTGCATATCAAAAATTAGATTGACAGCAGCTTGCTTGCGAATAATGCCCGACAGCAGCAAGCGCGTCAAAAAAGATTTTCCTGTTCCCGACTTACCAAAAACTCCGTTGCTGCGTTCCACAAATCTGTCTAAGTCCAAGCACACAGCCACGTCCATGTCAATCGGTTTGCCGATCGCAAAATTGCGGCGATATGGATCATCTTCCCAGCCAAAAACCGCTCGAAAATCGGTTTCTTTGGCATCAAACACCTGGGAAAAGTGGCTGGGAATCGTTTTCACCGGCAGCAATTCCATATCGGCGCCACTTTGCGGCTCAAAAGAACCCAAATTTCCTAAAGCCAGCTTTTTATCGGGGACTCCGTTACCTGTGGGATTGAAGATGGCTTGAGATTTTTCTTTTTCCGCAGTCAGCATCAACATGGGCGCAAGCTCGATCGTACCGTAGGTGCTGCTACCTGCGAGGACTGCGAGGAGAAAATCGTCGTTGGGGTTGGGAGGATTGGATAAAATCCGACTGCTGGATGTTCCAAGAGACACATCGGTGAGCATACAGAAAAAGTGCGATCGTACCCCCCGCACTACTAAAAATTTCCCCACCCTCATATCTTCCACTGAAACGTCGGCGTGCAGTCGCACTTCTAATCCCTTGCTGAGGGAACCTTGAATAACAGAGCCTAACGGTTTGTCATTAATCATTAGTCAGTTGTCAGTTGTCAGTTGGCAGTTGGCAGTTGTTAGTTGTTATTTGTTATTTGTTAGTTGTTATTTGTTATTTGGGGAGCATCTCATTTTTGAAAAAAGCATTTTTCATTATAGTGCGAGCGTCCCCGCTCGCGAGCAGTATAATCGCGAGCAGTATAATCGCGAGCAGTATAATCGCGAGCAGTATAATCGCGAGCAGTATAATCGCGAGCAGTATAATCGCGAGCAGCAGTATAATCGCGAGCAGTATAATCGCGAGCAGTATAATCGCGAGCAGTATAATCGCGAGCAGTATAATCGCGAGCAGTATAATCGCACTATATGCAAAACTGAGATGCTCCCGTTAGTTGTTAGTTGTCAGCTTCCCCGCTCGCGGGTCGTTGGGTTGTTAGTTGGCAGTTGTTAGTTGTGATTCGTCAGTTGTGATTCGTTTTTGTTTATTTGTTATTTCGTAATTATTAGCAACTAGCAACGGCCAACTGCTAACTGTCAACTGCCAACTGCCAACTGCCAACTGCCAACTGCCAACTGTCAACTACCATTCCGATTCTAATGGTAGTTCAAAGAAACTCGGATTCAGATCTACATCAGTCAAATCCGTTTCGCTCAAATAAGCATCAGTCAAAGATACCCCTTTTAAACTTGCGCCTTTAAGATTTGCACCTTTAAGGTTAGCACCTCTGAGATTAACTCGGAATAAATGAGCATCGCTCAAGTCTACTTCAGTTAAATCGGCTCCCTCCAAATTTACTCTCATCAAATCTGCTTTTCTGAGGTCAGCTTCGTTTAACTTCGCGCCGCTGAGGTCGGCTTTTGTCAAGTCTACACCTCTCAAGTCGGCGCCGCTCAAGTTAGCGAACAGCAAAGTAGCTCCGGTGAAATCTGTTTCCCTCAAGTCGGCATCGCTCAAATTAGCGCCGCTGAGGTCAGCCCTTGTTAAGTCTACACCCCGGAGGTCAGAAGAACTCAAGTTTACTTGGTGCAAAATTGCGCCGCTTAAATCGGCTCCTCTCAAGTCTGTTCCCTCCAAGTTTGCACCTTTGAGGTAAGCTTTTTTTAAGCTAGCTTTACTGAGGTCTACATTTTTGAGATTGACCGAACTCAAGTTAGAACCGCTCAAATTAGCTCCGCTTAAATCTGACCCGTTTAAGTCGGCTCCGGTTAAGTTCACCCCTTGCAGCGATACATTAGGAGCAATTAAATAAGCTCCGCCCAGACGGGGGTCAATGCCTTCTGAAAACAATGTTTGGTTGCTGTAAACAGCTTTTTCTAAAATGACGCCGCTGAGACTGGCTTCCCTCAAGTCCGCTGCGCTGAGGTTGGCTCCTGCTAAGTTTGCCCGATCGAGCTTTGCTCCAAATAAAATAGCTTTATATAAGTTTGTCCGCCGCAAATCGGCCCCTTTTAAATCGGCTCCGGTCAAATCTACCATAGCCAGATTTAAGCCCGGGAGCGAGGCATTGGGAGCTAGCAAAATTGCTCCCAATGCAGCGGGGTCAATATCGTCGGGAAACATTGTCCGGTTGTTGTAGACTGTCTTGTCTAAAATAACGCCAGTCATCTGAGAGCCTCGCAAATCTGCTCCACTGAGATTGGCTCTGGTTAAGTTGGCTTGTTGGAGATTTGCTCCAACTAAATTGGCCTTGATCAAACTTGCTTGTTTGAGGTTGGCTCCCGTGAGTTCTGCTCCTACGAGAGTAGCTTCTCGGAGGACAGCACCGGTCAAATCGGTTCTGGTGAGGTTGGCTAAATTCAGAAATGACTCAGCTAAATCCGCCCCGCTAAGATTGGCGCGGGTGAGATCGGCTTCGATCAGATCTGCATACCTGAGAATTGCGTCGCTGAGATTGGTTTCTCGGAGATCTGTTCCCCTGAGGTTGGCTCCCCGGAGTTCCGCACCGCCGAGGTTGGTGCCTTTAAGCGGTTGTCCCCTGAGGTCGAGCCGGTGCAAAAAGTCACCAACGTTCATTTCCATATCGATTCGCCCTTTCTAGTCTTGACCTTAGCTTGACATTCCGAGGGCAGAATCGGGAATAGCGGAAAAACTATAGATTTTTTGAGGTTGAAGTTTCGCACAGGCGGACGCGACTTGTTCCAGGGGGAAGCTTTCGCGATCGAGCTGGACTTGCAGGGTTTTGAGCGGATCTGCGCCGGAGGAAACCATGAATTCTAATGTTTGCAAGTCGGGCTCTGTGCTGATAGATTCAAGAATTTGCCCGATCGCCCTGACGTAAGGATGGTTTGGATCTTTGTACCAATCGGGGGCTGCGAGTCCGGCCTGGTCGAAGCCGAGGTGAACGATGAGGGAGCTTTCTCCGAACAGGGCTATTCCCACCGGCCGCGCTTCTTCTTGCAGTAGTAAATCGCGACTTGCTACCAAATGCCGCAGTTTCTCAAGGTGTTCGTACCGATTTTGAATGGCCGAATCTTCCTCTTTTCCTTCTTCCTTCTTCCTTCTTCCTTCTTCCTTCGTTTCGTACTGAATCGCTACTGTGACTAAATAAGTTTGCAGCAGCATATGACCTAGTTTTTCGGCTTTGGTTGCCAGATAGATCGAGTTGTAATCTGTGGCTTCAATGAGTAAGGGGACGCGATCGACTACTTCAATGCCGTAACCTTTCAAACCGGCAATTTTTCGCGGGTTGTTGGTAATCAACCGAATTTTTTCCACTCCCAAATCGTTAAGCATTTGTGCTCCAACGCCGTAGTTCCGCAAGTCGGCGGGAAAGCCCAAGCGTTCGTTAGCTTCTACGGTATCGTATCCGATATCTTGCAGCGAGTAAGCTTTGAGTTTATTGACCAGTCCAATCCCCCGACCTTCTTGGCGCAAGTAAACTATGATGCCGCAACCGGCATTTTCGATCATTTTCAGTGCTGCTTGCAGTTGCATCCGACAGTCGCAGCGCAGGGATCCCAAAGCATCTCCGGTCAGACATTCGGAATGCACCCGCACCATCACGGGTTTGTCTTTAAATTCTGCCGGGTCGCCCTTGACAATGGCAACGTGTTCTGAATTGTCTTGAGTGTCGCGGTAGGCGTAGATCGTAAACTCGCCGAATTCAGTCGGCAATTTGGCGACTGTTTCGCGGCGGACAAATCGATCGTGCTTGAGGCGGTAGCTAATTAAGTCAGCAATGCTGATGATTTTGAGGTTGTGGGTTTTGGCGTATTCGATCAATTCGGGCAACCTCGCCATCGAACCGTCGGGGTTTTGAATTTCGCAGATGACGCCGCTGGGATAGAGGCCGGCGAGTCTGGCGAGGTCAACGGAGGCCTCGGTGTGACCGGCGCGTTTGAGGACGCCACCGTCGATCGCCCGCAGCGGGAAAATATGACCGGGACGGCGCAAATCTTGAGGTTTGGTATCTGGGTGGATGGCTACTTGGATGGTGCGGGCGCGGTCTTCGGCGGAGATGCCGGTGCTGACGCCGTTGACTGCATCGATGCTGACGGTGAAGGCGGTTTGGTTGTTGTCGGTGTTTTTGCTGACCATGAGAGGCAGTTCTAGGCGATCGAGTCGATCGCCAGTCAATGCCAGACAAATCAAACCCCGGGCCTGTACTGCCATGAAATTGATATTGTCGGGGGTGGCGAATTGGGCGGCACAAATCACGTCGCCTTCGTTTTCGCGGTTTTCGTCATCGACTACTACCAGCATCCGACCTGCTTTCAGGTCTGCCAGGGCGCTGTCAATTGAGTCAAATTGAAAGGATTGAGTTGAGGTGTTGTTGTAGGGCACTGAGGAGTTCAAGCTATAAACAGTATTGTTATGGAAATAGAATCTATTATTGATTGTAGCCTGTTGTTTCCGGCTGGGTGATTCTCCGAGTCAGATGAGTTTAACACCATTTTCGAGCTTGCATACTAGAAATAATCCTTTTTGTCAATCAAAAATTGCCAGAGTATTTCATGAGTTCGATCGAGATTCCGAGGCTTTTAGGGAAAGAGAAGGAAAATTATGTTGACTCTAAATCGGAATTTGTTCGATATTAATGCGATCGTCAAAGCGCGGTTGAGTTGTTAATTTAGCAATTGTGGCGATGAAGAAAGCAGTGACAATCGATCGGATTTGTAATCAGGAAGGGTTTTGGGGCGATCGAGAGTGCCCGAATGTAGCGCTATTCTTAAAACATGGATCTGTCTGAGGGAGGTTCAAGGATGAACCAATACTTTGTCTGAAGGCTAAAGCAATTGCGGAAGCTCAAGTGTAGTGGGACAATATTGATATCCGCCTCAATTGTCCCTCTCATGAATAACTGGCCGAAGTTCCTCCCCCTTCCTGCATCATGGGCAAAAGGTTTTGCATTAAGCAGTGGCTTTTGGCTAATTGTTTCGGTACTGCTGCCTGGATATTACTACTACTCCTACAGATTTAGCACAGCGTACTGGCGCAGCATCAGGAGTTATGACGAAGGCGCGATCGCCTTTGCTTGGTTGTGCCAAATCCCGTTATTTGCTTTCTACCATTGGGGATTAGCTAAATTTGCTGAGTGGGTGGAAAGTCGCAGCCAGAACCAACCGCCGACAGTAACAGTATCGCCTTGGCTGCACTGGAGGGAAGGGTTTATCGCATTTGCGACGCTGCCGGCTGCGATCGTCATGGGAATTCCGGCGATCGCCTTTTTGATGCTGCCGCTGAGGGACTCTTCGGGCTCAATTGTTGCTTTAATTATCGGAACTGCGATCGCATCGGCTTATTTGTATCACTTCCGCTTTGCAAGGCTGCTGAAAATTCTGGTCAAATTCCTCTGGATTTTCTATGCACAATTGCTTAAAATATTGCAACTTCTGTTAGTACCAACACTAACCGGTATGCCGTTTTTTGTGCTGACTTTTGTGACGGCGCCAATGGTGCCAAAACAACTGCTGCCACTGACGACCTTTCTATTAGTTATTTCTGTATTTCTCAGTGGCATAGTCGGATATGCAGCTTTGCAGTATTGGTCGGCGCATTTAGTTAATTGGGCCGCGAAGTGGTGGCCGGCCCACTCTCCTGGTTACAGTCGGGTTCAAGCTCGCACAGCTTGGAAACACAACAAAACAGCAGCTACTCAATCTTTGGTTCGGCATACAACCAGTTGGCATTTAGCGGCGAATGATACTACCTACCTAATTTATTTCAATTTGAGTGCGATCGTCTTTGGTGCGATCGGTTCTGTGCTGTTTGGAGAGCCGTCAACATGGTCAGAAACAGAAGAAGAGATGTTAGGATCTGCCGTGGCGCTAGTTTGGGTGGCGCAGTGGCATTTTTGGGGTTGGCGTCGCGAAGTAGAAATTGCTAGGGGTAAGCCCGAGGCCAAAAAGAGCTCGCGCGATCGTAATTTACCCGCCGCCGATCCAATTGAAGTCGAGCTCAACCAACTTGTAGCCGAGTTCGGCGATGCTCGGATGAAGCCTGTCAGAAAACCTGCGTCAGCAACTAAAAAGCCTAAGTCACAGCAGGCTCAGTGGTACGTATTCCGCAGCGGTAAAGCCGAGGGGCCTTATACTAAGCGACAGTTGCGAGATGTGCAGCAAATTACCGATCGCACCAAAGTACGCCGCGGTGAAGCCGAGTGGCAGCGCGCTGGTGAAATTCCCGAATTAGCGCAGTTTCTGACTGAGAAATAAATAATTGACTGCATTGCCCGCATTTTCCCCAATAAAAAGCCCTCAACTTTGTGAGGGCTTTGCGATGCCAAGACGGAGATTTGAACTCCGGACACGTGGATTTTCAGTCCACTGCTCTACCAACTGAGCTATCTCGGCTTGTTTTTTTACGCTTAACTACCTTAGCAGACACATACGGAATTTAGCAAGCACTTTTTCAAAATAATTTTTAGAGCGCCCGGAACCGCCCACCTGTAAGCTAAAAACTGCAAGCTAAAATCCAAAAATCGCAATGGCACAGGAACATCGGGACAGCCGGGGCAAGAGTATGCTGATCTTAGGCATAATTTGGCTGCTGGGGGCAATTAGCGATCGCCTCTGGTTTGCCTGCGATCGATCTGTACCCGCCTGGGATCAAGCAGAATACCTCACTAGCACGCTGAATTACTTACAGGCGTTGCAGCATCCTCAGTGGTTTTCCGGCGACTGGTGGACAAGTTTCTGGCTGCTTTCGACGAAGATTCCGCCCTTGGTGTACATCTTAACGGTGCCGTTTCTGCATATTTTTGGTACTGGGGGCGATCGGGCAACCCTCGTTCATTTATTATTTAGTGCTATTCTGCTCGCCTCAGTCTACAATTTGGGCACCAAATTATTTAATCGACAAGTTGGTTTATGGGCTGCTGCTATTTGCGTTTTGTTACCGGGACTTTATCGCTTCCGCTTGCAATTTTTGCTAGATTTCCCCCTAACTGCTGCGATTACTTTTTGTTTCTATTGTCTGACAATGTGGAAGAAACAAGAAAATGCGGCAGCGGATTTTGCCGTATATATAACGGAGAGAAAAAATCAGGAAAATCGTAAAATATTTTACCTGAATCGATTATCTTTCTTCTGGGCGATCGCCTTTGGAATTTCTCTAGGGTTATCAATATTAGTTAAACACACTACAGTATTATTTTTGTTTACACCGATTCTGTGGTTAGCAGTTGGTGCAGTGCGACAAAAAGCATGGGGAAGATTAGCTCAATTAGCTGGTGCATTGTTGCTGTCTGCTGCCGTGTTTGGCCCGTGGGCAAAAACCAATTGGCTGTTAATTTTGACCGGGGGAAAACGGGCAACGTTCGATTCTGCGATCGCCGAAGGAGATCCGGGCCTGAATACGATCGGTGCTTGGATTTACTATATTCAGCACTTACCAGAACACGTTTCCTGGCCTCTGTTACTGATTCCCTTAGTCGGATTTATACTCTATTATTGGCGAAATCGAGCCGATAGTCAGTCAATCTTGTACCTTGACTCCTGTCGGTGGCTGGGGGTATTTTGGATAGGAGGTTATTTAATTAATTCCCTAAATATCAACAAAGATGACCGATATGTGATACCTTATTTGCCAATATTAGCAATATTTTTAGCCTACTGTTTAACCCTGTGGCCGCAGCGTTGGGGAAAGCAAATTCGTTGGGGAACAATTGGCTTAGGAATCCTAGCGATGCTGTTCCATATCTGGCCGCTGGGCGGTGGTTTGGGACACAACTCCGTTCAAGTTGTCAGTCCCGGCAATTCTAGCTATCCTTATTTAGGTAAACAGTGGCCGCACCAAGAAGTAATTGCCGAAATTATTGATACCGAACCTTATTTGCAATCGACTTTGGGCGTGTTGCCTTCCACACCGGAAATTAACCAGCACAATTTGAATTATTACGGTGCTTTGGCGAATTTTCAGGTTTACGGGCGACAGGTGGGAACCAATTTAAAAGAAGTGCCGCAAGATGTGCGATCGCTTTCTTGGTTTGTTACCAAAACTGGCCCGCAAGGTTCGATTCGGGAACGGATTAAAAAAGCTCAAAATGCAGCGGTGGCGGCGATTGAAACTGGTGGTAAGTTTAACTTGCAAAAAAGTTGGGTTTTGCCTGACAATACTAATTTGAATCTTTACCGCAAGCAGTTGCACCCGGTGGAAATACAGCCGTTGCCTGAAGCGCGATCGCAAGTACAATTAGAGCAGGTGACTGTTTTGGCAAAACCGGTTCCCGGTATAGCGTTGCCGGTGACTTATACTTGGTCTGGGCCTTGGCAGCAGTTGCAGTCTGGTTTAGTCTTGTTAACGTGGCAAAATCAGCAGTCTGGCGATGTTGCACCGGGACAGACTGTGAGGATTTTACACGATCGCGCGATCGGCCAGGCAACTTTGCATCCGGGAATGCTGGAAGCCGATAAATTTGCTGTGGGGTTTCGAGTAGTCGATCGCACGGCGATGCTAACTCCTGCTAATATTGCACCGGGAAGCTACAATCTGCAAGCGACTTATCTCAATCGCAAAACCGGGGAAACTTATCCAATCAATGTGCCGCAGGTAACGCTTAAAATCGACGCTCAGCCCGAGGTTATTGCTTCCCAGACTCGCACGGATAACGAAAACGATAAAAAATTGAAAATCGCCGAGCAAGTCCCAGCAAATGAAGATACGCCCGAGTTAGATTTGGTAACTCAATTGCGGGCGATGGCGGTTAATTTACCCAAAGGATTGCCCGGTTTGGAACCAGTATTCGAGCAGATTGGACGGATCAATCAGTACGATCCAACTCAAGATTATACCGCACAAGCGGAACAAGCGTTAGCATATCGGCTGAAGCAGGAACCGAACAATCTAGAATTCGCCTATGCTTTGGCATTTTCTAGAGTATTGCAGCAAAATGTCGAAAGTGCGATCGCGGCTTTAGAAAAAGTCACCCAACTAGACTCTCAAAACCCCTATGCTTACGCTTATCTCGCCTTCGTCCAGATTTACGGCTGGCACCCAAAAGCCGCTGAAACAGCCTTAAAACCCGCACTCGCCCTCAACCCCAACCTACCGGAAATTAGAATTTTAAACGGTTTAGCCGCTTTAATGCAAGGCAATCTCATTCAAGCGTGGCAAGATTTGCAATTCTTGAAAAAATTGAAGATTTAAGCTGTTGCGGCATTTAAACTGTATGTCAATAAATAATCCAAGTCTTGTGGGATGGGCTTCTAGCCCGTCCCGAATATGCAATGTTTATTTGCGCGACAGCTTAGCAATCAAAACTAATACTCAATACCAGCTTGAGCCTTAATACCTTGTTCTCGAAATGGATGCTTAACCAAAGTCATTTCCGTCACCAAATCGGCGCGTTCAATTAATTCGGGTGGCGCGCCTCTGCCGGTGAGAATTACATGAGAGTCTTTGGGTTTTTGTTCTAAGGCTGCGAGCACTTGTTCGACTTGCAAATAACCCAACTTTAATGCTATATTGACTTCATCTAGCAAGACCAACCTAAACTCAGGATTGCAGATAAAGGTTACAGCTTTATCCCAGGCTTTTTGAGCTGTAGCAATATCTCGATCGCGATCCTGCGTATCCCAAGTAAAGCCTTCACCCATCGCATGAAATTCTAGCTGATTTTCCCAGAGTTCAAAAACAGCTTTCTCTGCCGGTTCCCAAGCTCCTTTGATAAATTGTACTATGGCGACGCGGTAGCCGTGACCGAGCGATCGCAAAACCATGCCTAAAGCAGCCGTAGTTTTGCCTTTACCGTTACCCGTATTCACAATTATCAAACCTTTATCTTCAGCAGCATTAGCAATTCGCTGCGCCTGAACTTCTTGTCGGCGCTGCATTTTTTGTTTGTGTTGTTCGGCTGTTAGGGAAGTTGTTACTTTAGTTTCCATTAGATTTTTTTAACGCAGATTGGAGACTCAGAAACCGGGTTTTTTAATACATACTTCGGTGCAACCCGCAGATTGGGAAAAAACCCGGTTTCTCGGATTCGGATTTAGCTATTATATCCACAGCGATCGCAAGTTTAGCACGAAACCGGGCAAAATGTGTTCTCCAGAAAGTTCTGCGGGACATTCGATAATTTCTTTTTCTTGTCCTTCGCGGTAGATTTCAACTCTGCGCGTTTTACGGTTGATTAACCAGCCTAATTTTACTTGGTTTTCCATGTATTCTTGCATTTTGTCTTGAGCATCTTTTAGACTGTCTGTCGGCGACATTAACTCTAAAACAAAATCTGGGGCAATCGGAGGAAATTTTTGTTTTTCTTCGGGAGTGAGTGCATCCCATCTTTCTTGTTTAATCCAAGAAACATCGGGGGAACGATTGGCACCGCTGGGGAGTTTGAAGCAAGTTGAAGAATCGAAACAAACTCCTAGTTTAGTTCGTCTGTTCCAAATTCCAAAATCAATAGATATTTCAAAATTGTAATTTCCGGTTTCTCCTCCTGTGGGTGACATAACGGTTATTTCTCCTTGGGCGTTGCGTTCAAATTTGACCTCGGGGTTTTGGCGACACAGTTGATAAAATTGGTCGTCGTTGATTTGGGCGATCGCATTAAAGTTGATAGTAACTGCTAGCATGGTATTTTAGAGGCTGCACTTGGACTATTGTAACCGCAGATAAAGGCCGAGCGATGCAGGTTGTGTAAATCGCAAACCGGAGAATGCTATTTTTGAAGCCGGAAGATTTTGCGAAATACTTGTGTTGGCATTATATCACAAAGTTATAATGACGCGTTCATCTTGTTATGAAAACTTTTTTCCAGGAAAGATTTGCAGACATACCAATAATAAAATGCAATGTTGATTTCGCTCAATAACTTAGGAACCCCTTCTAATAAACTAGCTAAGATCTTGCCTTCTAACTTCAGCGCGTCCATCCCGATCGCAAAAAACAACAATCCCAACCCAGCCAACAATATTTTGTAGGGAGTAGACTGTAGTTCTCGCCGAAAAAACCATCCGTAGGAGAACACAAATATAGCGTACAGCAAACTAACTCCTAACTTAGGAATTCCCAAGGCGCTAATATATAGATGAATCCTGTAAATTTCATTGAGCAGAAATGCGCCTGTCAACAAAGCAGAGAACAGAATAAATTGAGTTTCCGTAGGGCGCAGTTGCATAGTTTTAGCCAATCCATAGCTAAAGCTACAAACAATAACTGGCACAGCACATAAGATTTGAAAGGTTCGAGTTAATAAAGCCACATTGGGATTGGGGGAGAAAAAAGGGTGAAAGAATAAATCGCTGACTTGCAAGCCTGAAAGTTGAGTCAGGACAACCAGAAATCCCACCAGAAATAGAGATAAACAATTGAGTCGAAAAGCTGAGCGAAAAATAGTCATAAGCTAAGGACGACAAAAAACGGTTTACCGCAGAGGAATCAAAAAATACATTTCCACTATAGCTGCTGATTTGCTAAACTAAGAAGAGTCTTGTTAAACTGGGTGACACTGATGCTGTCCGTAAAAGAAGCAGAATCTATCGTTCTAAATTTGGCGCAATCCCTCGACAGTCAGCGGGATGTAGAAATTGTAGACTTGTTGGCAGCATCGGGGCGCATTTTGGCTGCACCCGTCACCGGTTCCCTCGATTTTCCTTATTGGGACAATTCGGCAATGGATGGCTATGCGGTGCGGTTTGCTGATGTGGAAAATTGCAGCGCCGAAAAACCTGCGGTACTCGAAGTAGTCGAGGAGATTCCAGCCGGATATCCGCCTCAAACTACCGTGCAATCGGGCCAAGCAGCCCGAATTTTTACGGGTGCGATGATGCCGGATGGTGCTGATACGGTGGTAATGCAGGAAGAAACGAGGCGTGAGGGCGATCGCATTTTTATCTTAGTTTCTCCTGAAAAGCCACAAGCATTTGTCAGGCACAAAGGCACTTTTTATCAAGCAGGAACAAATTTACTAACTCCGGGTACAGTTATCAACGCCCCAGAAATGGCAGTATTAGCAACTGCACAGTGCATTCAAGTTCCAGTTTATCGGCGTTTGCGGGTGGCTATTTTTTCTACGGGTGACGAATTGGTATCGCCAGACAAAACTTTGACTTACGGTAAACTGGTAGATTCAAATCAGTATGCTTTGACAGTGTTGTTGACTCAAATGGGATTTGAACCGATTCGATTGGGGATTATTCCTGATAGTAAAGATGCGCTAAAGGAGGCAATTACTCAGGCTGTTTCGACAGCAGATGTGGTGCTTTCTACGGGTGGCGTTTCGGTAGGAGATTACGATTATATCGAGCAAATATTGGCGGAGTTGCAAGGCAAAGTTCACATTAGTTCTGTGGCGATTAAGCCGGGTAAACCTTTGACTGTCGCTGCATTTAAACGAGATGAAGAAAAATCCGATTTGCCGATTGCGAGTTCGGATTGTCTCTATTTTGGTTTGCCGGGAAATCCAGTTTCGGCTTTAGTATGCTGTTGGCGGTTTGTTGTGCCTGCTTTGCGAAAGATGTCTGGGCTGGGCGCGGATGCTTGGGGCCCGGAGTTTGTGCGGGCTCGATGCGATGTTGAATTGCGATCGCCAGGCAAGCGCGAAACTTATGTTTGGGGTAAACTACATTTAGTTGCCGGATTCTGGGAATTTGAACCTGCAAGCGGCAGCCAAAATTCAGCAAATTTAATTAACCTCGCAAATACGACTGGTTTAGCAGTTTTGCCCGCATCGGAAACCTGGATTTTGCCTGGTGAATTTGTAGAAGTTTTAAAAGTTAGTTGACAGTTGACAGTTGACAGTTGTCAGTTGACAGTTGGCAGTTGGGGAGCATCTCATTACTATAATAAATGCAAAACAGAGATGCTCCCGTCAGTAGTCAGTAGTCAGTTGGCAGTTGGCAGTTATTAGTTATTTGTTATTGTTGAGAACCTACCAATTCCCAATTCCCAATTCCCAATTCCCAATTCCCAATTCCCAATTCCCAATTCCCAATTCCCAATTCCCAATTCCCAATTCCCCATTCCCAATTAACAATGAAAATTCTAATTGTTGAAGACGATCCGATGATGCAACTGGGATTAGAGCAAGTTTTAGCCGATTCCCCAGAAATAGAAATAGTAGGACAAGCAGAAGATGGATATTTAGGCGTAGCCGCCGCACTGAAGCTGAAACCAGATATTATTGTAATGGATATCGGTTTGCCGCGACTGGACGGCATAGCAGCGACGCAGCAAATTAAAGCACAACTGCCGGAAGTTAGAGTGGTAATGTTAACTTCTCATACCGCTGAAACTGAAATTATTGCTGCCCTTTCAAGCGGTGCTGATGCTTATTGTATTAAAGGTGCTTCCGTAGACAGGCTGTTAGCAGCGATTGCAGCGGCAGCAGAGGGGGCTACTTACCTCGATCCTCAAATTGCTCGGACTGTCATCGATCACCTCAAACCGCCTACACCAGCCTCTACAACTACTTTTGGCCAATTGTCACAGCGGGAATTAGAGGTGTTAAAGTTAATGGTGGAAGGTAACAGCAATCCGGAGATAGCGGCGGCACTTTATTTGAGTCCAAATACTATTAAAACTCATGTTCGCGGTATTATGAATAAGTTGGCTGTGGACGATCGCGTGCAAGCAGCAGTTGTAGCGCTGAGAACGGGGTTGGTTTGACACTCCCCGACCTTAAGGTGCGGGGATTCTTGGCTCAACGAGACCACTTAACCTAGATACCTTGCAGTGTCTAGCAAGCGAGGTGGGACTCTCCCCAAGCGACTTCGGGTATGCCCTACCCTAGTTGGATTGCTCCAAGTTCTTTTTTAATTTGAAACGATATGTCTCAAAAAAACTGTTCGTCTAGCTCCTCTGAATCTTTTACCTACTGCGAGGTGGAGTCTAGAAAAATGCAGTAGAACCGCATAGATTCAATTTTCTCTTGTTCAGTGTGCCTCTCGGCGACTGGGTTTTTTAAGTGGTTGATTACCCTATCCACTATAATTAGTGTACCACATCTGTACACAAAATGGCAAAGAAAGAATTGTACATCAGAGTATCAGAGGCCCAGATGGATATGCTTGAGGAATACGCCAAACAGAATAGTCGAACCAAGTCCGATATTGTTGGCGAACTTATCAGAACACTCTCGAAAAGTCGTCCTAGAAGGACGAGGCTTTAAACCCAATTTTTCGGTAAAGAGGGAAGAAGGGAGAGGGGGAGAGGGGGAGATGGGGAGAAAGGGAGAGCTGACAGGTGTAGGTTTTCCCCTGGCAAAACCCAGCAAATTTAGACAGTGCAAAGGTTTTGGGCTTTTGCATCTTAAAATCTCAAACTCTTATGGGATAAGGCTTTTACCAAAAAACCTACACCCGTCAGAAGGGGGAGAGAGGGAGAGGGGGAGAATTACCCAATTAGCAATTACCAATTAGCAATTACCAATTACCAATTACCAATTACCAATTACCAATTAGCAATTACCAATTAGCAATTACCAATTAGCAATTACCAATTACCAATTACCAATTACCAATTACCAGTCACTAATGACTAATGACTAATGACTAATGACTAATTATTAGCAATTTGAGTAAGAGAATTTATGTCTGAGTGGATAGAAATCGGTACAATTGTAGCAGCTCAAGGTTTATACGGGGAAGTGCGAGTCTATCCCGATTCGGATTTCCCGGAAAGGTTTATTGAACCGGGGAGGCGGTGGCTTTTGCGCCCTAAGAAAAGTGAACCGGAACCGATCGAGTTTTTGGGCGGTCGCTACATTCCAGGCAAGGGGTTGTATGCTGTAGAGGTGGAGGGTGTAGAAGACCGCGATGGCGCTGAAGCGCTGCGGGGCTGTAAGTTGTTAATCGAAAAGGGCGATCGACCTTACCTCGAAGCTGGTGAGTTTTACGTCCAAGATTTGCTTGGTATGGAAGTTTTTAACCAGTTAACCGGGGAAATCCTAGGTAAGGTAAGCGATATTATCCCCGCAGGTAACGACCTTTTAGAGGTAGAAACTAATCTCACAGCGCCGGAAGTTGTCCCCCCAGGAGTAGCTAAGCCAAAACGCCCTGAAACTCCCACAGCAAATGCTGACCCCAGAAATACCCGCAAACCACGGAAAATCCGGGTTAAAGAACCTAAATCAACGAAAGTTTTGATTCCTTTTGTGCAAGAGATTGTGCCAATTGTTGACTTGGAGAAAGGCAGAATTGAAATTGTGCCTCCTGCTGGTTTATTGGAAGACATCTAGGCAAGACGGCGGTTTCAACCGCCCATTTTTCTAGACAAGAAAGGAAAGGATTTTTCAAGCAAAGCCGGATTGGGTATTAGTTATTGATGACAATTCCCAATTCCGAATTACTAATGACTGATGACTAATGACCAATATTAATCATTTGCTTTATTGGCAAACCGCACTATCAGGTAACTGATGGAAAGCGCAAAAATGGCTGCTGCTAAACCAATCAAGTCGGCTGCTGTTTTTTTTTCTAGGTCAAGAATGATTATTTTTCGAGATACTGCTATCAAAGAAGTTACAATAACTAGCTCTACTTGAATTACGTGCTTTTTCAGATAAGCTGTAATATTTTCCAAGATTTCCAGGGCAATTAAAACATTTAAAAACAACCCGAATATGACAAACAACGTATCTTTTAATAAAAAACTCTCGTGGTCGTTAAACAATTCTTTTGCTAAATAAATCAGCAAATCGCAAACGCTGATTATAATTACCAAAATCATCGCCAGCGATAAAATTTTGGATATTATGACTTCTACATTTTCTGTAAAATGCAGAAATTGTTCATCACTGCCAAACTTAGAAATTTGCCTAAATAGTTTTTTCAGCATACCGATGATTTAGCGATCGTCGATCATTCTGTCATTCTTCGGTACACTTGGCAATCCCGAAACTCTGTGATTGCTTGTTTCCCTCGGAAAACCGGAGTCTGAGGAAGGTTATTTTTTCTGCCCGTTATATTTTACAGGCTTTCGGGTCAGCTCCGAAATCGATCGCACACAGTCCATTTCCCGATTCAGAAATTTTGCAAATAAAAAAACCTCAAACTCTAGCTTATCAAGA
Source organism: Microcoleus sp. PH2017_05_CCC_O_A (assembly GCF_020738785.1). NCBI lineage: Bacteria > Bacillati > Cyanobacteriota > Cyanophyceae > Oscillatoriales > Microcoleaceae > Microcoleus > Microcoleus sp. PH2017_05_CCC_O_A. The sequence goes on from NZ_JAEQCB010000042.1 coordinate 21,891, forward strand.
GTTTGAGGACTTTCAGACACGGTACGATCGCACAATCAACTACTTATTCTCAACAGATAAGGATTGTTGACTGCATTTTCGCCCTGTCGAACACACGACCAAGCTAAATTTTTAGCTTGGGTGGTTTAGTAGCGGCGAGAAGAGCGGTCGTTGTTGCCCCAGTTGCCGCTGTTGGAAGAACCGCGCTCTTCGCGGGGTTTTGCCTTGTTGACTTTGAGGTCGCGACCCATCCACTCAGCACCGTCAAGAGCCTCAATGGCTGCGGCTTCTTCTGCTTCAGTAGACATTTCTACGAAAGCGAAGCCCCGCATCCGACCTGTTTCGCGGTCAGCAGGCAATTGAACGCGCTTTACTGTGCCGTACTCTCCAAAAGTTTGGTTGAGGTGCTCCTGCGTTACTTCGTAGGATAAATTGCCGACATAGATTGACATTGAACATTCTCCAGAATCGAGGTTGTAGAGATTTAAATCCGGAGGAACGCCGATCGAACGAACTGTACTGCCGAAAATAAAGCCTTATAAAAATAGCATAGCACCTATAGGTGCAAACTGCAATTTTTCCGATCCGCTCGATCGACTAAAAATAAGGAATAAAGAATCAGGAATCAGGAATCAGGAACAAGGAATCAGGAAAAACCCCGAATAAAGCAGGAAAAACTAGAAAAAATAAATTTAATTTTCTTGATTCGCGAACTCTGCGGGAGAACGCAGCTTGTCGGGTGCTTCAACAGTTGACTGTTGACTGTTGACTGTTGACTGTTTGAGAGCGACCTCTACCTGGAAGTCCGAGGATTGGAGTAATGAATAGTCTGATTTTAATTTCTCCCTCAAAGACGGGCGGGCTTTCAACCAATTCTTTCTGGTAATAACTCAAAATTACTCGATAACCTTGCCCAAAAACAGGTACAAGCCCCGGACTTAAGTCGTGGAGATCCCAAAATTTGAGACCCTTCGACAAGCGAACGGCCAACGCCAAAGTTCCAACTCCCAGATTGCATCTGTGGAGTAAATCAAAAAATGGAAAATCGAAAAATAGAAAATCGACTGACAAAGGTCTTGATTGCTGTAGAGTACCCTGCTATTGTGCCTCAGCCATAGCTAAGAAACTGGGTTTATTGACAAAAAAACTAGAATTTTATTTGAGTCTGTGGCAAGAAACCAAGGTAAAGTTGGACGGCAACTCAAGAATTGACCGTGACGGTGGATTTTGCCCAATTAAACTCCCCAACTTCTGCGGCCACTTCTGCCCCAATCAGCACTAACTGCACCGCACAAGCTTTTAACTCGGGCTGTTTGGAATCTGGACAACTTGTAGCATGAGTCATGGCATTGGCTTCAGCACTTTCTGCCCACAGAGAACCCCAGTGCATCGGTACAAATAGCGTACCAGGGGCGATCGCCTTGGTGACTTTTGCTGGAAACTGAGCCTTACCGCGGCGCGATCGAACTTCTAGCAAATCACCCTCCTTAATCTGCAATTTAGCAGCATCGCGCGGGTGAATTTCCAAAAACGGATCTGGGTGCAATTTATTGATTTTCTCTGTTCTCCCAGTCCGAGTCATCGTGTGCCAATGTCCGTAAACTCTTCCTGTGGTTAACACAAACGGATAGTCGGGATCTGGTGGTTCTGCTAGTCCCCGGGAGTGATAGGCCGAAAATCTCGCCCGCCCGTCAGGAGTGTGAAAACGCCTGTCAGTATACAGCCGTTTAGCTTCAGTCGCTGGATGCACAGGCTGATTTTCGGGACATGGCCACTGTTGGGGGCCTTGAAGGCGCAAATATTCATGGCTGAGGCCTGTTACGTCGCAGGGACGATCGCGTGTCAACTGCACGTATTCTTTGTATATATCGGCGCTGCTGTCGAAAGCAAAGTGTTCGGCAAAACCCAACCGGCGGCCGACTTCTGCAAAAATCTTCCAGTCGTCGCGCGCTTCGCCGGATGGTTCATCGAAACCGGGACAAAGCGTCACGCGGCGTTCGGAATTCGTCATCACTCCGGTTTTTTCGCTCCACTGGGTTGCCGGCAGCAGGATGTGAGCGTAGGCTGAGGTTTCGGTGGGATAGTATGCTTCTTGATAAATCGTCAAGGGCGATCGCAACAAAGCAGCTTTTGTCCGTTCCAAATCCGGCATACTCACCACCGGATTGGTGGCGGCAATCCACAACAACTCAACATCGCCAGTTTCCAAACCGGTAATCATATCCCAAGCATTGCGGCCTGGATTCGGCGAAATGCTTCCCGGTGCGATTCCCCAAAACTCCTCGACTTGGGTTCTGTGTTCGTCATTTTTGACAAAGCGGTAGCCTGGAAGTAAGTGAGAAAGTCCTCCAGCTTCCCGGCCTCCCATCGCGTTTGGCTGGCCTGTGAGGGAAAACGGGCCAGATCCCGGTTTGCCGATTTGACCAGTCATCAAGTGCAAATTAATTAGCGATCGCACCTTTGCCGTACCTTCGGAGGACTGGTTAATTCCCATCGACCACAGAGACAAAACCCGTTGTGACTGTTCCCAATAGTTGGCAGCAGTTTCTAACTCGCTGACAGTAATGCCGCAGCGCGAGGCTACAAACTCCGGCGTATAGCTGCTGACAACTTCAGCAAAAGCTGAAAAATTTGCCGTGCATTCTTGAATAAACTCAGGATCTATTGCTTGCCTCCGCAACAGCAAATATGCCATTCCATTGAGTAAATCTATGTCCGTCCCTGGTTTAATTGCCAAGTGCAAATCTGCGACTTCAGCAGTCGGAGTCCGCCTCGGATCTACCACAACTATCTTGACATCGGGATGTTTTTTGTGGTACTTTACTAATCGATTGAATACAATTGGATGGCATTCCGCTGTATTGCTGCCGATAATAAAAGCGCAATCTGTTAATTCTAAATCGTCGTAACAGCAAGGCGGCCCGTCCGAACCAAAACTTTGAACGTATCCCGAAACCGCTGAAGACATACACAAACGAGAATTCGCATCAAAATTATTAGTGCCCAGACAACCTTTCATGAGTTTCTGGGCAACATAATAATCTTCTGTAGCGAATTGACCTGAACCGTAAACGCACAAAGCATCTGGCCCACTGGTACTGCGAATTGCCTGGATGCGGTCAACAATGGCATTGAGAGCTTCGTCCCAGCTAGCGCGACGGAACGGCTGGTCGAGAGTCTCTCGCATCATCGGATAAAGTAGCCGATCGCTGCGAATGGACTCTGTTACCGTTGCTCCCTTGATACAAACCATGCCCTGAGTCGATGGGTGATTGCGATCGCCCCGCACTTTCCAAGTTTGTTTTTTGTCGGGAACAACTTCTAGACCGCAACCTACACCGCAGTAAGGACAAAGAGTTTTTATAGTTTCCATCTGGTGATTTTAGATGCTAATTTTTGAAAGCTCATGGATAATTCGTAATTCGTCATTATAGTTGGAACTGAGGACTCCTACAAATAATGTATCAATAATTACTAAATTACCCCGGAAATGCTTTACATAAGCGGAAAATACCCTGATTTCAAATTAACCGCTATCTTTAGTTAAACTCGCGATCGCACTCGGATAGGTTTGTAGTGAGGACTTTAGTCCGCCGAAAGAAGGACTAAAGTCCTCACTACAAACCTATTTTATAGTAGTCGATCGAGCCGAGGCGATCGGCTTCTCAATCGAAAATCTTCAACTATCCAATGCAAAAATGGTATAAGTCACCTATTTCGCGGTTTTAACTTCTAATAAGCCGCCGCCACCGCTGGTGGGGCTAAACGTTACTTGGAAATCAGCAGTTTTTTGAGCGCCTGCTGCGGCACCGGCAGGAGTTTGCAAAGTCGGCAGAGGAGTTTCTTTGAGGAAATCTTTAGCTGCTTTATTTGTGGGCTCGAACTGTACGATATCTCCGTTTTGTTTCACTTTGACTCGATAGGTCAAACTTTGGGTAAATGTCGGAGTTGTTTTCCAATTTTCGTCAATTCGTGCATACAACTGATTTCCGATCGCATCAAGTTCAGCTTTGTCCGAAATTCCTGAACCTGCACTGCTTGCTGCCTTGGTGGGTGAGGTTGCAGGACTGGCAATGGATGCAGGACTTGCAGCAGCACTCGGTGCAGGACTGGCAATGGATGCAGGACTGGCAATGGATGCAGGACTGGCAATGGATGCAGGACTGGCAATGGATGCAGGACTGGCTGCAATTGGTGCAGGACTGGCAGCAATCGGTGCAGGGCTGGGAGGAGAACTGACAACCGCCGCCGCAGTTGGTGCTGGTGCAGTTTCTGCTAGCTTGGCTTGCTTGAGTTGGCTGGAAACAGCAGATGTATTGACAGCAGCTAAAGTTGCCATTGTTACCAACCACGAGATTGCCAGGACGGCACCTTTAATTGGCGAGGCTTCTAGGGGTTGTGCAGCGTGAGGCACAAAGGATACCGGTGGCATGGGCTTGTCAGCAGTAGCCCCAGGCTTTTTGCTAGCGGGTAATGGCAGGACGACGGGTGCCATTTCTGAGTCCGTTGTGTCCTCTTCGTGGTGGGCGTAGCGAGAGAACAGGAATTCTAAAGCAAAGTTGCGGAGTTCGTAGTATTTCGGGTCTTCCATCATCCGCGTGCGGTTGCGGGGACGGCTGAAGGGAATGTGCATATCTTCGCCGATTGATGCAGCAGGGCCGTTGGTCATCATCACGATGCGATCGGCTAAAAACAAAGCTTCATCAATATCGTGAGTAATCATGACGATCGTAATTTTGTACTCGTGCCAGATTTTCAGCAATTCTTCCTGCAATTCTTCCCGAGTAATCGGATCTAGTGCTCCGAAGGGTTCGTCCAAAATCAGCAGTTTGGGACGAGTTGCCAGGGCTCGGGCGATCGCCACCCGCTGTTTCATACCGCCCGACAACTGGCCCGGTCTTTTGTTGCAAGCTTCTGTCAGCCCCACTAATTCCAGGTTATCTTTGACGATCTTGTCGTGTTCCTCTGCGGACTTATCCCCGTAAACAGTTTCAACACCGAGGTGGATGTTTTCTGTAGCAGTCAGCCACGGTAGCAGCGAGTAGTTTTGAAACACCACCATGCGATCGGGGCCCGGTTCAGTAATCCGCGCACCTTCGAGAGCAACTTCTCCGCTTGTCGGCCCGTTAAATCCCGCAATCATGTTCAGCAAAGTTGATTTGCCGCAGCCAGAGTGACCGATCAAACAAATAAATTCGCCTTCATTAATCGTCAGGTTCACACCGTCGAGAATCACGAAAGGTTTTTCTGGTTCTTTCAGGTTTGGGTAGACTTTTGATACATCTTTAATAGTCAAAAAGCCTGATTTCTTACTCTGAATCTTCGTTGCCGGGGGCGCTTTGATAGTTTGCATATTTTCAGGATTTGGTTGGGGGTTTGCGGAATTAGACATGAGAATTTAGGATTAAGGGTTAGTAAGAGAGGTAATTAGGAAGCGGGAAATGTGGAGTCTTGTTTCCTGATTCCTTACTCTTCACTCCCTCTTCCTATTTGGTGATTATGCTGGCTGTCTGATGGAACACTGACTGCCTATTTGTTCAATTAAGATTTCTTCAATGCGAAGGTCGCGCTTGATTTTGACGTTTTCAAGGTAGTCGATCGGGTCGTCTAGATTAAAGACAGTGCCGTCAAATAGTTCGATCGTCCGGCGAGCTCTAGCGATATCCGGCAAACCCAACTCGCGCACTGCTTGACCGAACACATCGGGCCGCAAAACTCGATCGACCACTTCCACCCAGTTTTTCGGGAACGGAATCAGTCCCCAGCGGGCCATCTGCGACATCACCCACACCATTTCTAGGCGGTCTGGACAATTGGTTTTGTCAACATAGAACTGGTTGAAATTGTAGAGCATTTCGGGTTGTGCCTCCGTACCGGAGTTGTACGGGTCGATGAACCCCGGACGGATGTCTTTTGGATCCGCACCGATGTATTGTTCTTGGCAAATCAATTCTAGGATTTCTTCGCGGTTGCGGCGGTCGTCGCAGTATTCGCAGGCTTCCAAAAGCGCTTTGACGAGGGCGACGTGGGTTTTAGGATATTTCTGAGCCCAATCTTCGCTAACGCCGAGAACTTTTTCGATGTGTCCGGGCAGAATATCCAGGGAACGGGCGATGGCAAAACCGGTACCGTCGTTGACTGCTTTGGAGTTCCAGGGATCGCCGGCGCAGTAGCCCTGGATGTTGCCTGCTTTTAAATTCGATACCATCTGCGGGGGAGGAAGCATGGTCAAGGCTACATCGCGATCGGGGTCAATCCCACCGGCAGCCAGCCAGTAGCGGAACAGCAGATTGTGCATGGAAGCGGAGTGTACCATGCCCAAGGTTTGTACCTTGTCGGGGGTCTTGGCGATCGCAGCTTTGAAATCCTTTAATGTCCGAATACCTTGGTCGTAAAGGTGTTTCCCGAAAATAATCGAGTTACCGTTGCGGGACAGGGTTAAGGCGCTGTTGATGGGAACCGGGGCTTCGCCGTCCAATCCCAACAGCATGGCGATCGGCATTCCTGCAACCATTTGCGCCGCGTCCAGCCGTCCTTGCGCGATACCTTTGGCAATTTCTTTCCAACTAGGTTCGCGCACGAGAGTGACTTCTTCTAAGCCGTGGGCTTTGAAGAATCCTTTCTCTTTGGCTACGACTAAGGGCGCGCAGTCGGTGAGGGGAATAAAGCCGATGTCGAGGTTGACTTTTTCCAGGCCGTTGCGGGCGATCGCCACGGATGGGGCTTGTTGTTTGGCCCGGCGCTGTTTCACCCGCTTTTGCTGGTTGAGGAAGTAAACCATTTCGTTTCGCAGCGCGTAGTAACTCGGATGGTTGACCACTTCCATGCGCTTGCGGGGCCGAGGAATGTCCACTTCCAGAATTTGTCCGATTTGCGCTTCCGGGCCGTTGGTGAGCATTACAATGCGATCGCTCAGCAACAAAGCTTCATCCACGTCGTGAGTTACCATCACGCTGGTGACTTTACTTTCTTCGCAAATGTTCATCAATTGGTCTTGCAAACCACCGCGAGTTAAAGCATCGAGAGCACCGAAGGGTTCGTCTAGCAGGAGCAATTTTGGGCGGATAGCGAGGGCGCGGGCGATCGCAACTCTTTGTTTCATCCCCCCAGAAATTTCGCTGGGGCGCTTGTTGGCGGCCTGTCCGAGTCCCACCAATTTAATGTGGTATTCGATTACCAACTCGCGATCTTCTTTAGAGTTACCGCTGTAAATTTCATCTACTGCTAGAGCAATATTTTCGCGCACCGTCAGCCAAGGTAGTAGCGAGTAATTTTGAAATACCACCATTCTATCCGGGCCTGGTTCGCGGACTTCGCGCCCTTCTAAAGTAATCCCGCCCTGACTTGCTGTGTCCAGTCCGGCGATGATATTTAACAGTGTAGATTTGCCACAACCGGAGTGTCCGATTAAGGTGATAAATTCTCCCTTTTTAATTTTAAGTTCGATATTTTTGAGAGCGATGTATTGCTCGCCATTTGGCAAGTTAAATACGCGGTCTACGTGGTCTACTTCAATAAGGATTGACATGATTATTTTCTGTTAGTTTGTACTTTAGTAGATGCTAATTATTAATTTGGCAATGGGGAATTGGGAATTGGGAAGAAGGCCAAACAGGTCATTGGCCAAACAGGTCATTGGGCATTGGGCATATATAATTATTCCCGCTTCCTAATAACTAATCACCAACTACTAATCACCCATTCCCCATTCCCCATTCCCCATTCCCCATTCCCCATTCCCCATTCCCCATTCCCCATTCCCCAATCTTATTTATTGTCTTCAGGAACAACTTTGGAAGCGACGAAACCAACGAGTCTGTCTAAAATCAAACCGACGATTCCTACATAAAGCACTGCCAGAATCACGGCGCTGAGTCGAGAACTGTTATAAGCGTCCCAGATGAAGAAGCCGATGCCGACACCGCCGACTAACATTTCCGCAGCTACGATCGCCAGCCAAGACAAACCGATACCAATTCTCAACCCTGTGAAGATGTAAGGAACCGAAGACGGTAGCAAGATTTTCCAGAAGTATTTTTGGTTGGGGAGGCGCAAGACTCGGGCGACGTTTCTGTAATCTTGAGGTATTTGTTGAACGCCTACTGTGGTATTAATCAGAATCGGCCAGATTGCTGTAATCAAGATTACGAAAAGTGCAGAAACTTCGTTAGCTTTCATCCCCAAGCCTTCAAAGGGATTGAACTGTTGAAATACTGCCAGGGCGATCGGTAGCCAAGCCAGGGGCGGGATTGTTCTAAATACTTGAAATAGCGGGTCTAAAGCATCGAACATTAAAGAGTTTGTACCGATTAATATTCCTAAACCAATGCCTAGAATTGCTGCTAGAGTAAAGCCGATCGCCACCCGCTGCAAGCTAGCAGCCAGTTGCCAGAATAAACCTTTGTCAGTACCACCGTTATCGAAGAACGGATTGATAATCAAATTCCAGCTTTCTTGGACGGCTTTAATCGGGCCGGGCAAGGTGGATGTGGGGTCGTGGCAGAGGATTTGCCAAACTACCAGCAGAACTGTAATCGCAACTAGCGGGCGGATGATTTTTTTGCGGTTTTTTTGAACCATATCCAGCACGAAATTTGCTGGATTTTTGCTCTTAGAAACAGAGAGATTGGTTGCCATTTGTCTGTTTGCAGTACAGTAGTGAATAATCGATTATTTGTAGATACTTTGAATTGAGAACCCTATCGGCTGTGGTGGGTTGAGTTGCGAAACTCAACGCCACTAAATTTTATGATTTGTCAACTGTCAACTGTCAACTGTCAACTGTCAACTGTTCACTAATTAGGCTTTCTTGATAGCCAGACTCTTCAGATATTCTTCTGGTTTTTCCGGATCAAACTTCACGCCGTCAAAAAATGTTTCGACACCGCGAGAAGTGGTAGCCGGAATTTGGGCAGCGGGAACGCCAAGTGCTGTCGCTGCTGCTTTCCAAATATCCTCGCGGTTAACTTTATCAACCGTGGCTTTGATGTCGGTAGTTGCCGGCATATAACCCCAGCGAATATTTTCTGCGATGAACCAAGCATCGTGACTCTTGTAGGGATAGGAAGCATTGTCAGCCCAGAATTTCATTGCTACTAAACTAGCTGCTTCAACGCGGCCAGTACCATAGTCAATTTGTCCTTTCATGCGACCTGCAATATCTGCAAGTGGTACTTTCAACCACTTATCTTGAGAGATGATTTGGCACATCTCATCTTTATTTTCTGGCTTATCGCACCACTGCTGAGCTTCCAGTACGGCCATTGTAATTGCTTTAGTAGCTTTAGGGTTTTTCTCAACCCAATCTGCTCTTAAAGTTAAGGCTTTTTCTGGGTGATCTTTCCAGAGTTCTCCCGTTACTAAGGCGGTGTATCCAACTTTTTGAGTAACTAGCTGGGCATTCCAAGGTTCGCCGACGCAAAATGCTTCCATGCTGCCGGATTTCATGTTAGCTACCATTTGAGGTGGCGGTACGGGAATAACAGAAACTTCTGTATTCGGATCGATGCCACCGGCTGCTAACCAATAGCGCATCCACAAATCGTGGGTGCCGCCGGGAAAGGTAACAGCAATTTTTTGATTGGCGAGGGCTGCTTTGAGTGGTTTGCTGTCTGTACCTACTTTTAAATCTAGGTATTTTTTGCTTACGGAGATGGCTTGACCGTTGGTATTTAACCGGGCAACAATGTTCATCGGCACTGGTTGATTGCCTTTGGTAATTGTGCCTAAGGTCATCTGGTAAGGCATGGGGGAGAGGATGTGGGCTCCGTCAATGCCGCCTTTTTCAGAACCGAGTTCTAGGTTGTCGCGAGTAACTGGCCAAGATGCTTGTTTGAGGATTTGTACGTCTTTCATGCCGTACTTGGCAAATAACCCTTTTTCTTGGGCGATGATTAAGGGCGCTGAGTCGGTGAGGGCGATGAATCCGAGTTTGGCAGTGGTAACTTCGGGGGCGTCGGCGGGGTTGATGTTGACTGCTGGGGCTGCACTGGGTGAGGCAGCGCCCGGTGAGGCAGCGCCCGGTGAGGCAGCGCCCGGTGAGGCGCTGGTAGTGCTGGAACCGGAACTGCAACCGTGGGCGAGGAGGGTGCCTGCTGCTGTTGCTCCGGCGGTGATGATGAATTTTCTTCTAGAAAGGTTGCTCATTTGTCTTGAATTGTTGGTGTACTTTGAGATACTCGAAATGTGAGATGCCTGATGTGAGATTGGTTTACGACCTTCGCAATGACATAATTTCGATCGCACTGAGACAATATCATTCGCAATGACATAATTCTGTTCGCAATGACATAATTCTTTGGGTCTCTCGAATCTCACATTATGATATTAGGCGTCGATCGACACTTTGCCGATCGCCCGCGCGCTGCAAGCTAAGATGAACCCTGGTTCTAAGTCGGAGGCTGCGTCAGGCTGGCTGTCGTAGACTGTTTTACCTTCTAGGAGTTGCTGCTTGCAAGTGCCGCAGGTTCCCGATCGACAACTGCTGTCCAGTTCAAGCCCAGCCCTTTCGGCAACGTCGAGAATGAACTCATCTTCGCTGCAAGCAACTGTTTTGCCCGATCGAGCGAAAATGACAGTAGATGTCTGAGGTTTCGCCATCAGAACTGTTTCGTCTCTCTCAACCGTCAGTTGCAGTTGCCGGTTCAGGGAAGCGACATCCCCGAAAGCTGGATTGGGCACGGCCCCAAACTTATCAATTAACAGTTGATGCAGCACCGGTTTCAGGTCTTCGCAAGGAATGCTTTTTTGGACGCAAGTACCCAAATGAGCATCTTTGCCAACTGTTCCTCCCATGTAGATGTCTACACCTTCGAGGGTTTTGCCGTTCTTCCGAACTTTTGTACCCATCAAGCCGATGTCGGCTACCTGGGGTTGAGCGCAGGAATTGGGGCAACCAGTCCAGTGAATTCTGACCGGTTTGGGAACAGAGAGTTCGGCTTCCAGTTCCCGAATCATTGCCACGGATCGGGCTTTGGTTTCGATGAGGGCGAAGTTGCAAAACTTCGACCCGGTGCAGGAAACTAAGGCTCGCATCAGGGGTGCGGGGTCGATCGAGAAACGCTGTAACAACGGTTCTTTGACTAGGGATTCGAGCCGCGAGTCGGGAACGTTGGGAACAATTACGTTTTCTTCGACGGTGAGCCTGAGTTCGCCGCTGCCGTAAACCTCAGCGATTCTGGCCAAATCGTACAAATCCGCTGCTTGCAGCCGTCCGACGGGAACGTGCAACCCTACATAGTTGAGCCCTGATTGTTTTTGCGCGTAGATGCCGATGTGGTCGCGTTTGTCCCAGATGATTTCATCTTTGGGGGAGGCGGGGGACAAAGTGCGGCCTACTTCTTTTTCGACGGCTGCGCGGAATTGTTCGATGCCGAGTTCGTCAATCAGCCACATCAAGCGAGATTTTTGGCGGTTTGCTCTCGGGCCTCGATCGCGATATACCGTTAATATCGCTCTGCACAAATCTACAACGTCGCTGGGACTTGCCCAGACGTTGAGAGGAATTGCAGCTTCGCAGCGTTTGGCGGAGAAGAAGCCGCCGACTAAAACGTTAAAGCCGATGTTGCCGTCAGAGTAAGCGGGTACGAAGGCGATGTCGTTGATTTCGGCGTGGACTGAGTTATCGCGGCAACCTGCGATCGCAATATTAAACTTTCTCGGCAGATTGGAAAACTCTGGGTTGCCTTCGCCGCTGTTGGTAATCATGTCTTGGACTTGGTTCGCCAATTCCCACGTATCTATCAGTTCGTCGGCATCCAAACCCGCGACTGGGGAACCCGTGATGTTACGTACATTGTCCATGCCAGACTGAACGCTGGTCATCCCCGCTTCCTTGAGGCGGCGGAAGATATCGGGCACATCTTCGATCCGAATTCCGCGCAGTTGCAGGTTTTGTCTGGTGGTAATGTCAGCGCTGCCGTCGGAGCCGTAGCGTTGCAATATGTCTCCTAACGTTCTAGTTTGATTGCTGGTAATGACGCCGTTGGGCAAACGCAGGCGCATCATAAATTTGCCCGGAGTTACTGGCCGAAAGAAGATGCCGAGCCATTTGAGGCGGTGCTCGCGGTCTGTTGCATCCATTGCTTCCCAGCCGATTTGGGCAAAGTGGTCTAGTTCGGCTTTGACCGCTAAGCCATCTTTTTCGGCTTTGAGTTTTTCAAATTTGTTTAGGCTCGCTTGGGGTTCTACTGTTTGGGTCATCGATTTACCCTCGCTGCTGGTTTATTCCCTGAGATATTGACTTGGAGCATAAAATGTGTTTCCTGCTAACCTTAATGAGCCTGTGGATTTAAAACTGTATATTTAGTTACTGGATCTAATTTCGTTTAAGCATGGTTGGTCTTTTGTATACTTGAGCTTTGCCAGGCGCTGTCTCGAATTCAGCCAAACTATATATGGTTATAGTTGTTACCGATGGCTCGATCGCTGTATTCCGATGCACCTTTGTTATGAACTAATGTAAAGCGCGCAACAGTAAATATTCGTAGCTATTTTTACAAAATGTTGAGTTTTATGAGCTTTTTGCATCACCGCAATGCGTTTTATACATTGGAAATGGGTAAAGACACCCACAGATCCCAAAAAGCTTTATAAATCTTTAGATTTTGGAGGGGAGTGGAGGCAATGGGTAGCTCTGACATAATATTGTGACGGCGATCGCAGACTTCAAACGTCGCTCGTCACAAAATAAGCTCCGTGGTTATCACACAGTTAGGCTCAAAACATCACGCTCTCTGCCATGCCAGCGTCACTCTGTTACCGATACGGGCAGTTTGACTGTAGCCGATCGCTACGGTTTGATGGCCGCTGTATTGGATGACTCTCTCGACGAGCAAGACAGACATTCGATCAACCGCCTGCTGCGCTCGGTGCTCAAGGGAAAAGTCAAAATTGTCAACGAGCTCTCGGCGATAGGTTAAGAGCAAGACTTAAGTGGCAAATAGGAAAGCTAAACTTATCTACAGTTGATTGCTGAGAGTCAGTTCCATGTTTGCCGTCAAGCGAGCGCTCAAATTGAATAATACTGAAGCGACCTTGATGGCAAAACACGCAGGCTTTCGGCGCGTGGTATTTAACATGGGTTTGAGCCTGAGAGTTCAAATGTACGGTGGAGGTGAGTTTTCCGACTCAAAGGTCATCAACGAAATCAAGAAAGTTCTCACTAACTACGTCAAGAAACAACCTGAATGTGCTTGGATGAATCAGTTGTC